>JAGPFR010000072.1 GCA_018056425.1 Lachnospiraceae bacterium | reverse complement strand
GCTCTTATCTGCCTCCAGTTTGGTGTTGTAACCGGACAAAAACATAAGCAGGATCAGGCCCATCTGGTAGAAGATGATCAGAACCTTTCCCTCAGCCTCGTAGGCCATGAAAATGCCTCCCATGAGATCCGGGAAAAAATGGTACAGACATGTTCCGCCCAGCAGGATACCGCCGGTGATCTCACCAACTACCCTGGGGGCTTTTATCTTTTCCATAATGCTACCGATACTGTAAGCGGCCAAAAGCAGAAGCGAAAGGGCTATCAGAGTCGAAATGATCTCTTTTTCGGATGCTGCCTTTTACCGTGAGCTTCTCGATGATTACATAACTTATCGCGACGTGAAGATAGCAGAGCTTGACAGAGGTTTTGAAGCCGGGGACTGGAATGATTTTTCCGTAAGGATCCATGCTCTTAAATCCGTATCAAGAACGATAGGCGCTTCAAGCCTCGGAGAAAAGGCATTCGAACTCGAGAAAGCATCTAAAGACGGCGATGCGGATTTTGTAAAGGCAA
Source organism: Lachnospiraceae bacterium (assembly GCA_018056425.1). Taxonomy (GTDB): domain Bacteria; phylum Bacillota; class Clostridia; order Lachnospirales; family Lachnospiraceae; genus AC2028. The sequence goes on along the minus strand of JAGPFR010000072.1, from coordinate 6,382 downwards.
ATTATCCGGATTTCGTTAAGGCTTACAAGGCCGTGACCGATATCATCAGAAAAGCGATATACTGATGACAGGGGGGCGTTTCAGCAGAAACGTCCCCTTTGTCATATTTTTTTTAATTTACAAAACCATTTAGGCTTCTGAGAAGTATTATTGTTGAAGACGTCTTTACGGAGAGTAATAAATGGCTACAGATATCATGGAAATATGTACGAAATACGGTGACAGACTGTATGCTGCTGCATTCAACATAACAAGGCAGCGCCAGGATGCGGAAGATGCCGTACAGGAAGCCCTTTTAAGGCTTTTCAGAAGTGATAAGGAATTCGAATCCGAGGAACACATGAAAGCCTGGCTGATAAGAGTAACAATCAACATCGCCAAGAGCACCGTTACTTCCTTCTGGCACAGAAACAGGGTTCCGTACGAAGATTATATGGATGAGATCCCTTTTGAGGAAGAAAGCGACAGAGAACTTATGGAAACGGTTCTTTCTCTTCCGGAGAAATACAGGATCATCGTACATCTGCACTATTACGAAGGGTACAAGACCCGCGAGATTGCCGATATTTTAAAACTTTCCGAAAACACTGTTAAAACAAGACTGCTTCAGAGCAGAAAGCTTCTGAAGACTAAATTGGAGGGATGGCAGGATGAAGACATCTAATGAAGAAAGATATAAGAAAAGTTTTGATAATTTGCATCTCTCCGGAGATTTCAGCTCTCGTTTATCCGAGAGTCTTGAAAAAGAAAGAGAGGATAAAAAAGTGGTTAATCTTTTCAGCGCCGGCAAGATTGCAGCGGCAATTGCCATATGTTCACTCGCATGCGGAACGGCTTGTTATGCAGCGGATGTGGGAGGAATCAGGACAAACTTTACTCTGTGGATGAACGGATCAAGCAGGGAGATCGAGGTTCAGGATAACGGAGACGGAAGCTATACATATTATGATGAGAACGGTAAAGAATATGGATTCGGCGGAATCTCATACGGACCCGGCGGAGAGGAAGTTCCGATGAGTGCCGAGGACCTTGTGAATCTTATGAATAATGACGGAACTCTTGAGTTTACCGAAGACGATAAGGTTATTTTCCACTATCGCAATATCAGTGAGGATGTTACGGACAAGATCGAGGATGGCGAGCTCCATGTTCACCTGGAAGATCCTTCAAATCCTTACACATACTTCAGCTTCTCCGAGATCATTCCAAACGGAAGTTACTCGCTTACGACCTTTGATTCCAAGGAGTGGTTTACGGATTACATCGAAATCGATGCAACGGACCTTGCAAGCGGCGAGCAGGCGCCCGAACGCGAAGATGACGAGGTATACGGAACTTACGTACTCTCTGACTGAGCCATGGGGACGTTTCTGTCCGGAAACGTCCCCATGGCTCTTTTTTTATGGTAAAATCTATATGTTGCGACCAAGTACAAGCGGAGGATTTCACCGTATGAAAGACAACTTTGTAAGATTCGATATGAAAGCCCCTCCCGTGCGTACGAAATGGTACCTGAGACCGCTGACTTTAATTCTCAGCGCACCGGATGTCAAAAAGCATAAGTGCATCATTACGAAAACAGGCACGGAGGGGCTCAAACCGCCCTTCGTGCTTTTGTGTAATCATAACGCTTTCATGGATTTCAAAGTTGCGACCAGGGCAATCTGGCCATGGAGGGCAAATTACGTTGTCGCAATAGACGGATTTATCGGAAGGGAAAAGCTTCTTCGTGATGTGGGATGCATCTGCAAGAGGAAATTCACCAATGACCCCACTCTTGTAAGGCAGCTTGTCCGTACGATCAAAAACGGTGATGTTGCGGTCATCTATCCCGAGGCAAGGTATTCACTTTGCGGAACCACGGCGGTTCTTCCCGAATCCCTCGGTAAGCTGTGCAAGCTCCTCGGAGTTCCCGTCGTAACTCTTATCTGTCACGGACATCACGTTAATTCTCCGTTCTGGAATCTTCACGACAGAGGAGTCAAGCCCACGGAGGCTGAGTTTTCTCTTTTGTACAGTGCAGAAGACCTTAAGACGAAATCTCTTGATGAGATAAACGATGGAATTATCAAAGCATTTCAATATGATGATTTTGCATGGCAAAAAGAACGCGGAATAAAGATCACATATAAAGGCAGGGCAGAGGGACTTCACAAGGTTTTGTACCAGTGCCCCGCATGTAAGACTGAGTTTAAGATGTCATCTGCGGGATGCATTTTGAAATGCAATGCCTGCGGAAAAGAGTGGCGTATGACGGAGCTTTCCGAACTGGAAGCAGTAAGCGGAGAGACCGAGTTTTCACATATTCCCGACTGGTACGAATGGGAGAGAGAAAATGTCCGTGCTGAGGTTAAGGCGGGCACTTATTCCACCGGCGAGCTTCCCGTAAGAGTGGATTCGCTTCCGAACGCAAAGCGGTTCATTCACCTGGGCACCGGAACCATGATCCACGATATGGACGGCTTCAGGGTTAAGATCACGGATAAGGACGGCGATGTACACGAGATGGTAAAAACAGTACCTTCGATGTACTCCTGTCACATAGAATATGAATACCTCGGAAAATACGGTGACTGTGTGGATCTTAACACCCTCACAGATACGTGGTACACATATCCCGATCCGGAAAAATGCGAATTTGCTGTTACCAAGATGGCACTTGCAACAGAGGAGTTATATTTTGAAAAAGTTTAAAGCAGTGGTTTTTGATATGGACGGTGTCATCTTCGATTCCGAAAGATGCATAATGGAGACATGGATCGTACTTGCCGAAAAGTACGGGATCAAAGGTATTGAAGAAGTATTCCTTGCCTGCACCGGAACAAATGCTGCCAAGACCCGTCAGATCTGCCTTGATGCATACGGTGAAGATTTTCCCTATGAAAAATATGAAAGTGAATCGATGAAGATGTATCACGAGAAGTATGACGGAGGAAGACTTCCGATAAAGCCCGGCGTTTTCGAACTTCTCGATTACTTAAAGAGTATCGGTGTAAAGATCGCACTTGCTTCATCCACCAATAGATCTTCCGTTGAAAGAATGCTTACGGAAGGCGGGATGATCGATTATTTCGATAAGATCGTAGCAGGTGACATGGTCACAAAAAGCAAACCCGATCCGCAGATTTATCTCAAAGCATGCGAGGAGATCGGTGTGGCACCCGAAGACTGCTATGCTATCGAAGATTCATACAACGGCATAAGATCTGCTGCCGCCGGAAAACTTCGCCCCATCATGATACCCGATCTGAGACCTGCGGATGATGAGATGAAGAAGCTATCCGAGGCGGTACTTGATACTTTGAATGATGTGGTAACCTATCTGTCCGAATAACGGAGGATGTCATGAGCACTTATGCGATGATAAAACTTATCATTAAGATACTGATCGTACTTGCGAGCGGCGGTTTTGTTTTCTTTACGATCAAAAGAACGCAGGGCCCGGGTAACGTTTACAGGTTTGCATCGCTCGGATGTTTCATTGCGATCGCGGTGCTGTTCGTGGCACATTTTGCCGTCTCGGTAAAACAGTACGATTCTGCGCCTGTGTTTGATGCATATCAATTTGCGGTAACGAGCGAGGATCTGCACGGAACCTATTGGGATGTATCGATATCACATGATAAGGGAGACGACTTATCACCTCAGCTTTCATGGGAGCCCGTGGAAGGCGCGACATGTTATGCGGTTTATATGATCGATCCTGACGGAAACGACTGGATCCATATGAAGACGCTCACGACGAAGACTTCGCTTGATAAAGGTGAGGTGGAGGATTACATCGGTCCTTACCCTCCGAGCGGAGTTCACACCTACAACGTATACATCTTTGCACTTCGTGAAGAGAAGAAACTGCCAAAAGTACTTAACGCTCCCAGCTCCGGAATAAATGAGATCACCTCGATCCTCAACACCGGAAGTGACTCTGATATCGGCAACGTAATCGCCTGGGGCGGAGTCGCCGGAATGTACCCGCAGGAATAAGTCTGTTGCCCCGTGACACAAATAGGAGAAAGAAAATGGAAATATGGGATCTGTACGACAGAGAAGGAAACAGGACGGGCGATACATGGGAGAGAAAGCCGAAGAGCTTTCAGAACATCCCCGAAGGAAAGTATCATCTGGTTGTAGATATACTGGTGAAGCATAAGGATGGCACATACCTTATCACAAAGCGTGATGAGAATAAGGATGTGTATCCCGGATATTGGGAAGCTACCGCGGGCGGTTCTGCAATACAGGGTGAGGAGCCCTTTGAAGCTGCGCAGCGTGAGCTTTTCGAAGAGACCGGACTTAAGGGCGAGAACTATGAGCTGATAAATGTTTCGTTCAGCGATAAGAGCCACAGCATGTTCTATTCATATGTGTGCGAAACCGATGCACCTAAAGACAGCGTAGTTTTGCAGGAAAGCGAGACCGTGGATTATAAGTGGGTTGACCGCGCAGGCCTTATCGAATATGTGGATTCCGACACTGCGATCAAATCCCATAATGAGAGAAACAAAAAGTATCTCGACAGAGTAAGATTCGATGAGATACTTTCAAAGCGCCCCGCAGCTCCCTGGGCTGATGAGATCCCGGAAGGCGATTTCGTAACTCCTTATCCGACCTATCCCACCGGACAGAACCTGGACAGGTTCGAAAAGCATGAGTTTGAAGATGCTTCGGGCGTAAAGCTTAAATACTATACTTATGATCCTACAGAGCACGGTTTTCCGAAGGACAAAAAGTACCCTGTTTTAATGTTCTTCCACGGAACCTCGAATTCTTTTGTCGGAGACCTGTGCATTAACTATACAGGTGCAGAGCTTTACGGAACCGAGAAATACCAGGCGGACATGGGCGGCGCATATATAGTCGTTCCCGTTGCAAATGAATACAGGGGAGATGACGGAAGAGTAAAAGGGTCATTTGGTGCATCATACCTTGAACCCGTACACAACCTGACACAGAAGGTTATGGCCGATTTCGGGCAGTGTGCAGGTCCTGTTTTTATCTTCGGAAATTCATCGGGTGCTTCATTCGTCTACAGACTTATGGATGATTACATTGACACTTACGATGTCCTTTTCCCCGTAGGCAGTTCGAATATTGGCAATGAATCGCTTCTTGATAAGATGGATGAAAGGGGAAAATATCTTTTCTTTGCAAATGCAAGAAGGGACGAGTTCCATGATTATGAAAAAGAAGTCGAGCCCTGGCTTGAAAGACTCGGGAAGATGAAGCACTGTTTTATTTTCATTCCCGAATGGACCAGAAACGGGGACAAGGGAATAGCTTCGATCGAAGGCGGGATTGAGATGGGACAGCATTGCCTGATGAACTCGATCCAGGCAAATCTTATGTTTGACGACGGAACTCCCATGGAAGAAAGACTTCCAAGCGGCGTAACCGGATGGATCAAGGAAGTAACAGAAGAGTTATTGAGCAGATGAGTGATAAAAAGCGTAAGAAAATAATAGTTGTGGGCGGCGGCGCTGCGGGATGCATGGCCGCTATCACTGCGTGTTCTGAAGGCGCAGATGTTACTCTCATCGAGAAAAACAAAACCGTAGCAAAGAAGATCCTTTCAACCGGAAACGGCAAATGCAATTACTGCCACGATGTCATAACTCCCGCCGACTATCATTTAGAAGCTTTTGATGATTTTATAAATACGGTTTTAGAGAAATATCCTGTCGGCAAATGTCTGGATGATTTCAGGAAATTGGGCATCACGCCGCTTGTAAGGGACGGATACATATATCCGTATTCAGAGCAGGCTAAGTCCGTTACCGAGGTTCTTACCAGATCTTTGAAGGGCGTTAATGTGATCTGTGAATGCTCCGTTTCAGATATAACAAAAACCGAAGGCGGATTTTTGGTTAAGACTGTAAAGGGTGAATTTAAGGCGGATTCCGTCATTATCACAACGGGCGGAGAAGCTGCTCCCGTTACGGGTTCTGCCGGGGACGGATATGAGTTTGCAAAAGCTCTCGGATTAAAACTGGCTAAGCCCGTGCCTGCGCTGACCTTTCTGACGGTTAAGGATCATCCTTACAAGAAGGCAGCAGGCGTTCGCATTAAGGCATGCGTTTATGCAGAGATTGACGGTAAAACAGTCGCATCGGATACCGGCCAGGTACAGATAACCAAGACCGGTTTTTCGGGTATCCCTGTTTTTAATATAAGCAGATTTGCATCAAGAGCTTTGAGCGAGGGAAAGAAAGCTTATCTTAAGATCAGGTTCCTGCCTGAACTTTCCGATGATGAGATCCGTGAAGAATTAAACAGGAGACTTTCGCAGTCTTCACACACCGCATATGATGCGATGATAGGACTTTTCCCGGATTCTTTTGCGGATGCGCTTCTTCGAAATGCGGGGGCTGACCCTGATAAGAAG
>JAGPFR010000071.1 GCA_018056425.1 Lachnospiraceae bacterium | reverse complement strand
TGCAGTAATTATACCACTTTTTTTCTGGTGGGACATAGGAAAATCGGGGCAAAAATGCCTCAAAAATTAATTATTTGTTATTTGGCGATATTTCGGTTGGTTTTTAGTTTTTCATTCAAGGTGTCTTGTAAGGGCGAGGAACCCGTTTGACATGGTTAGGTTTGAAAGGCAGGTTGGGTATGAAAACAGTAAAAAACATTTTCAAAAAAGAATACATGCATCTGGGACTTTTAACAGTACTTCTCATTGCCGGAGCTTTCTTTCTTTTCTCCATGACGGTAAAAGGAATCGAGAGAAATGAAAGTGAAGCTCTTAACGAATATTTCAAGGTTCTCGAGGATGAATATGTTGTAAACGCAAGGGAGTATCTTAATGAAAAGGGATATGTTAATTCCGGAGTGATGCTCAATCATACGACCGACGAGAACGGCATGAGAGTATATACGCTCAGCGTTCACAACAGCAGATTCGAATATGCATCGGATGAGAGAAAGGAGGAGATAATTGCGGCACTTGCGGATCTTTCTTTTGAGGATCCCAGATGCAGCACAGGCATCAAGATTATTTAAATTTAACTGCGGATGGGTTATACTGTTAGTGTCTGTTTTTCAGATATTCCAATTATTAATTCAGTATAAGGAGACAATATGGCTCAGCCCGTTGAAGGAGAACTTTACAGACATTTTAAAGGCGGTTTGTACAGGATCGTCACCATTGCACAACATACCGAGACTTCAGAGGGGCTTGTGATATACAGATCCGAAGAGGATCCGTCCAAGGTATGGGCCAGACCCGTGGTCAATTTTCTCTCTCCCGTTGATAAGGTTAAATATCCTGATGCCACTCAGGATATGAGATTTGAAAAGGTAGTTGCAGGTCAGACTAAGGCAGCTCCCGCAGCCAAGGTAGAGAATGCAGGAACGGAAGGACTTGATCCCGAGGTTGAGGATTTTCTGGATGCAAAGAGTTCATCTGACAGGCTCCATATACTCGCATCCCTGAATCACAGACTTACCGATGAGATGCTCATCACGATGGCTACGGCCTGCGATGTGGAGCTTCCCGAAGGCGATATTCGAACCAAATACCAGTCTCTTCGTGAATCACTCATAATACTCGGTAAATACGAAGGTGAAAGACTCAGAAAGTGACGATTAACTGTACGGCCCTAAGGAGGGCTTATGGCATACGCACTTGAAGATAAAATGGTCATAGGAGTATCATCCAGAGCTCTTTTTGACCTTACTAGAGAAAATGAAATATTCGAAAAAGAAGGACTTGATGCGTATCAGTCTTATCAGTTTGAGCATGAGAAGGATATTCTCGAACCCGGTCCGGGTTTTTCACTGATCAAGAGCCTTCTTTCACTTAACGACAAAGATCCCGATAACCCGCTTGTAGAGGTTATCATCATGTCGAGAAATTCCACCAATACCTCGCTCAGGGTTTTCAATTCGATCAAGCATTACGGCCTTAAGATAACCCGTGCGGTACTTGCGAGCGGATCATCGCTTTCGCCCTATCTGAAAGCTTTTAAGACGGATCTGTTCCTCTCGGCATATGAGGATGATGTACAGAATGCGATAAACAGCGGTATTGCTGCCGGCATGATCATTACCGATCATTCATATCCCGGTGCGACCGACGGTTCTATCAGGATCGCTTTTGACGGAGATGCGGTTTTATTCGATGATGCATCCGAGGTGATCTATAAAGAGCAGGGACTTAAGGTCTTTGAAGAAAACGAAGAGATCAATGCGGATAATCCTCTGGCGGAAGGTCCGTTTGCAAGCTTCCTCAAAAAGCTTACACAGATCCGTGATACATACGGAGAAGAATGTCCAATCCGTACGGCTCTTGTTACCGCAAGAAGCGCACCCGCCCACGAAAGAGTCATCAAGACTCTCAGAAGCTGGAACGTCAGACTCGACGAGGCGTTTTTCCTCGGTGGAGTTGAGAAGAAGGAGATTCTCAAGGCATTCGGTGCACAGATCTTCTTTGACGATCAGTCGGTTCATACAGATCCCGCATCGGAGGAAGTCCCATCGGCAAGAGTGCCTTATAAGGGAGGAAAACCCGGAGCGGATCCTTAGCTGTTCTGAACCTTTTTCTGTACTTTTTCGAGATTAGGATTTAAAATCGTTTTTGCGCAATTAACATTTAAGGAGACGGCCCATACGGCCGACAATACGGCTATGAAGCTTTTGACGATCACCATTCCCTGTTATAATTCTGCAGCTTATATGAGAAGAGCGATAGAGTCGCTCCTGCCCGGAGGGGATGATGTCGAAATACTGGTAGTAAATGACGGATCTACCAAGGACAACACACTTGAGATTGCCAGAGAATATGAGGCAAAGTATCCCGGAATAGTCCGCGCCATTGACCAGCCTAACAAGGGACACGGCGGAGCGGTAAATACGGGCATTCAGAATGCGACAGGCCTGTTTTTCAAGGTCGTTGATTCGGATGACTGGGTTAAGAAAAGTGCCTATGCCAAGATCCTCGGGAAACTCAAAGAGCTGGTCATGTGCGGCGAGAAGCTTGATCTTCTCATCAGCAACTATGTCTATGAGAAAGACGGCGAGAAGAGGAAGAAAGTAATTCATTTCCACAGAATGCTTCCTCAGGACCAGATCTTTACCTGGAGTGATTGCCATCATTTTTCAAAGGGACATTATATCCTGATGCATTCCGCAATCTACAGGACCCAGATCCTCAGAGATTCCGGAATGGTTCTTCCCAAGCATACATTCTATGTGGATAATCTGTATGTTTACGAACCGCTTCTTCATGTTGAGAAGATGTATTATCTGGATGTTAATTTCTACAGATATTACATCGGACGTGAGGATCAGTCCGTAAATGAAGAGATCATGATCTCCAGGATCGATCAGCAGCTCAGGGTTAATTGCCTGATGATCGATTATCTGGTAGATAATAAAGCCAAAGCTCTTAAGGACAAGAAGAGATATAAGTATATGAGGAATTACCTCGAGATTATCACCACGATCTCTTCCATACTGCTCATCAAGAAAAATACCGAAGACAGTCTTCTGGAGAAGCAGAAACTGTGGGCTTATATCAAGAGCCGTGATAAGCATCTGTGGGCATACTTAAGAGGCGGACTTCCCGGAAATGCCATGAATCTTCCCGGAAGAGGAGGACGTAAAGTATCCGTGGAGTGTTATAAGATTGCACAGAAAATATTCAAATTCAATTAATTAGTCAGGACGGCTCTTTTGAGTCGTCCTTTTTTGATGACAGCGGGGCCTGTGATGACGGTTCTTTCAGGCGGTGGCTGCAGCCCCGAAGTCCGTCTGTGACATGGCTTTTTACTGTGACCCTTCGGACAAATATTCCGTCTATACAGATGTACAGGCTGTTATGGTTTTAAAAGGGGTGAATTATGAAAAAGATAATATCTGCATTAATGACGGCACTTTTAACGGTAAGTCTCACCGCCTGCGGGTATTCCGGATCATCGGCAGGGGATGTTAAATTGCCTTCCGTATTTCTCCAGTATTATTCCGACGGTGGTCTGAGTGCTTACGGTGAATATTATTATGAGTTCGACAAGTCGGGGAATATTGTCAAAGAGTGTTACTATTCATGCGGAAACCTCTATGAAACAACCGAAAGAACTTACAGCAGTTCGGGTATCATAGCGGACGAATTCGTTTATGGACGCGGAGACAAGCTTCAGACATACAGAGAGTTCGATGAAGAAGGAAATCTTACTAAAGAAACAACTTACAATTACAAGGGCGATGTAGACACGTACTGCGAATACAACAAAGACGGAAATATTATATACAAAGAATCTTTTCCGTATTCCCACTATATCATCAGATATGAATATGATGACGAAGGAAACCTGAGCAAAAGGTACGAAGAAGATTATGATGAAAACGATAATATAGAGTTTTCATATGAAGATACGATCGATTCCGAAGGGAATACAATAAACCGGATTATTACCGAAGCTAATGGCACTTCTTACGCTGCTGACAGCACTTCTTACGATGCGAGGCAGATGGTGTTTGAGACCGACGGAAATCACCGCACGGTTATTGAAATCGGCAAAGACGGTGAACAGCTGTATCGGACCGAAGAAGATTATGACGATAACGGTAATCTTCTCAGCTCGACAACATATGTATCTTATGACGATGACAGGCTACTGTCCCATAAAGAATATGTTTACGATGAAGAAGGACGTGTGATCCATGAGATTTATGATTTCATGGATTCTACCGAGATTATATATGAATATGCGGATGAAGGTTATCTATACAAAAAAACCGAAATCACGGAAAAGTATATTTCTCAGGAAGCATACGGAGACGGTTCCGATGCCGCTCTCACCGAGTGCATGACGGTATTTTTCTACGACGAGGACGGGGATAAGATCAGGTGCGAGAATTATCAGGCCGGCAGGCTTACCTCTTACTCGGTTTGGGAGTTTGAATATATTAATCCGGCCAAGTACAAGGGCAGAGAGCTTGATTACAGAGAAGACCGCAAGCTGGATGAAAGAGCATATATAGTCTATTAAGCGGATAGCGGATGAGGTTCCTGCGTTCCACGTCACCCAGTGGAATGCAGGACCCCTTTTTATTGTTCCGGTGACAAAAATGAAGCGTCCCTCCTGTCATCATGATATAATCTTTTATGTATGGAGGCATAATATCATGATCAGTTTCAAATGCAAAAACTGCGGCGGTGAGATGTCCGTTGACAGCAGCGGAGCACTTGTTTGCGAATACTGCGGCGGAAAGTCTTTTTTTGATGATAAAGAACTTCTCGGATACAAAGAATTCAGAAAGCAGATGCTGAATTACCTTCGCGGAATTCATGATGAGAAAACCGAAGGTAAGAAGACTGAAGAATATCTCTGGGATAATGCCGAAGAAACTCAGGTTGAAACTGCAGACGGCGAGGCCGTTACCATCAGATACCTGTATTCGCTCGATGACGGACCGGTGAAGGTTTATCTGACCAAGAACAATGCAATATATGTTTTTGGCCCGGGGGACGGCGCTCTTGCCGATAAGATGCTTTCCGGAATACAGATGCTTACCATTCCGCCTGCGGATGTTAAGGGGCTTCATGAATGTTTCCCCAGACTGAACGGAAGATATGATCTTAAAGGCGGCGGTGTGATGCTTGCTTTTGCAAGAACCGATAATCTGTTTCCGCTTCCCATGTTCGGAAGTCTTAAACCCGAGCATACAGCGTGGATCATCTCAAGACTTGAAAATATATGCTGTGTTTTGAATTACAGCAGTATGATACACGGCGGAATAACAGAAGAAGCCGTATGGATAAATCCTTTCAACCATCACGCGGTTCTTATGGGACACTGGTGGAGTGCTTCAAAGAAAGCATCCAATAAGGAAGCCTTCGGAAATCCCGATCTTAAGGCACTCAGGAAGACGGCAATCAAGACTCTGGGCATTCATAAGGATGAAGTACCTAAGGAGATGAAAGCATTTTTGGAGGGCGGACCGGCTCCTGATGCATATGATGATTTTGAGAGATGGGACAAAGTGATCGAGAACGGATTCGGCGGAAGACATTTTGCACAGATGAATGTGAGCTTTTGATTTAAGGAGGATAAGATGGGCAGAGGAAGTTATACCGCAGCGGATTGGAACAAACTCAGAAACAGCAGAAATATTTCAAACGCAAAGAGTGAAACGGAGATATTTAAAAGTACATCCTGCGATCAGAGATTCGATCCCAGGTTTATTCAGACAAGAGAAGCAAGGGATTCAGATGATCATCCCGAGTCACTTCCGATAATTCTCGGTCTTGATGTTACCGGCTCCATGGGATACCTTGCCAAGATGGTTGCCCAGGAATCTCTTAACGAGACCATGATGAAGCTGTATTCAACAAATGCGGTCAAGGATCCCGCTCTTATGTTTGCGGCTTACGGTGATATCGATGACGATTCACCGCTTCAGGTAACTCAGTTTGAATCCGACATCAGGATTGCCGAACAGCTCCTTGATCTCTGGCTTGAGAATGCGGGAAGCGGAAGAGTGGTTCCCAGTCTTCTCTGGTACTTTGCGGCAAAGCACACTTCTCTCGACAGCTATGAGAAGAGAAAGAAGAAAGGTTATATTTTCACCATAGGTGATGTTGCAGATTGCAGAAAAGAAGGCGAGGCGGGAAATCTCCCCGCACTCTTTGAGAGAGTATTCGGTGAGAAAGTAAACATGAAAGCCGGTGAGATCGTAAAGGCTGCAGAGGGGAAGTTTGAACTGTTCCATCTTTTCCTTGATGACGGATTTGCCAAGGCTAAAAATATTGTCAGCCTTCTTCCCGGACACACTATGGTCATCAGAACCGATGAGATCGATGCCATTCCCGAGATAGTTATAAGCACGATCCAGATGACCGAGGGAATGGAACTTGAGGAAACTCTGAAGCAGTGGCCGGAAGCAAAGCTTCCCGTCGTAAAGAGGGCGCTCAGTGAGCTTACGATTAAGAGTAAGAAGAAGGGACTTTTCTTTTGATCATGCAGACTATCCGGGCAGTGATAGGAAAAGGATTTGGAGATGAGGGAAAGGGACTTGTTACGGATTTTTACTGCAGCAAGTCCCCGAATGCCCTTGTAATAAAGCATAACGGCGGAGCCCAGGCCGGGCATACTGTTGAAACAGGCGGAAAAAGGTTTGTTTTTCATCAGTTGTCGGCGGGCTCTTTTCGTAATGCGGACACTTTCTGGGCAAGAACCTATTATCCGGATCTGTATAAGCTGGATGAAGAAATCAATGCATTTGAGGCGGCGGGCGGAATATGTCCTAAGATCTATTGCGATGCCAAAACAAATGTCACTCTGATAAGTGACATTTTGCTCAACATGATAGCTGAGACCATGCGCGGCAAAGAAAGGCACGGAAGCTGCGGGATGGGTATCAATGAATGTGATTTAAGGACGGAGGCCGGCTTTGGGATTACCGTAAATAAGATCCTCTTATCGGATGCATCCGCACTCATTAAACAGATAGAAGATATCGGAAAAGATTACGTAAAAAAAAGGCTTGAAGAGCTACGAAAAGAAATCGGTTTTTCAGTAAATCCCGAA
>JAGPFR010000004.1 GCA_018056425.1 Lachnospiraceae bacterium | reverse complement strand
CCGGAGAAAACGGTGAATCGGGCACTGACAGAGAGGATGTGTGAAAGCATTTACGGCTGTGAAAAAACCTCTTTTTTGTTTTTTGACACTTGTATCATATTAAAAATATGTTAAGATATTAGGTGACTGCCCTTACGCTTGGGCGGACGTAAAAAGCGGGGATACGAATATGGGGAATACTACAGATTCATCTGAATACCTGCGTGCTCTGATGCAGGATTACAAAATGAAAATAGGTCCTCTGACAGAGTTCCTTCCCTGGCTCGGACAGGCCACGGAAAGTGCCGTCAGTAATTATTCCGGGAACGGAGTTACCGATGCGAGTATTTCTTTTCCCGTGTATTCTTCGGAACTTATGGGCTTTATCAAAGCGTGTAAGATATCCGGACTGATGGACCGCAATTATCCTTACGTATATTCCAGAAGAGCCATCAAGACTCATGAACAGGAGCGCAGACTCATCGTCAGTGCGACCTGGAAAGAATGGGATGTATTGTGCGGAATATTAAGCAAGTATGTTCTCGGAGGTCAGACCAGATCTTCTTTCTGGAGAGAAGGAATCACCGAGCAGATTTTCTATCTGACGGTCAGCAAGATGAGAGAGATAACCGACTTCTGGGACGGTAATACAAGTAACTAATGCGGGGATATCTTCGCGGAGGAACGGGAGAGTTCAGATGGGTGACAAGTCAATTCAGAAAAAGCAGTACATTATCGATGTAGCGGCTAAGGTTTTTGCCGAGATGGGCTACAAGAACGTAACCATGAAGGATGTTGTTGAAGCCTGTGATATCTCAAGAGGCGGTCTTTACCTTTACTACGAGAGCACCGCTCAGCTGTTCATCGATGTTATGAAGTCTCAGGCAGAGGCAGGAGGCGATTTTACTTCCCTTATCAGTGACGATGCCACTGCTGCGGACATTCTTCTTCTTTTCCTTCAGGAGGAGAAAAAAGACCTTTTCAAGAAGAAGAACAATCTGAATCGTGCATATTATGAGTTTTATTTTGATGAGAAACCTTCCAAGGCAGACAATGTTCTTAAGAAGAAGTTCGATTCAAATATCAAGATGATCGGTAAGCTTATCGAGATCGGTGTTGAAAGCGGAGAGTTTACTTGTGAAGATCCTCTCACCGCAGCCTTCAACATTGTGTATCTGATCGAGGGTATGAAAACCACCGCGCTTACACTCGGTATATCATCCGATTCCTATGACAGACAGATCCTTTTCATACTGGAGTCACTCGGAGTCGAAGCTTGAACATGATCACTATATGAAACAAGGAGGCTTCAGAAGGGAAAATCTTTTCTGAGGCCTTTTTTAAGAAAGAAGGATACAAAATGAGCGTCAGAAGAGTCTATGTAGAAAAGAAAAAACCTTATGCTGTACAGGCAAAACACTTAAGACATGATGTCAGGAATTTCCTCGGTATTAAGATCGATGACATTAGAGTGTTCATCAGATACGATTCCGAGAATATTTCGGATGCAACTTTCGAAACTGCCTGCAAGACGGTTTTTTCGGAGCCTCCCGTTGATGATATCTATCAGGAGAAACTTCCTCTTGATGAGAATGTAAGAGTATTTTCGGTTGAATTCCTTCCCGGACAGTTCGACCAGAGAGCGGACTCAGCCGTTCAGTGTATAAAGTTCCTTAACGAGAACGAAGATCCCATCATCCGTACATCGGTTGCATATGCTGTTATCGGAGATATTACCGATGAGGAGTTTGGGCGTATCAAGGGATATCTCATCAACCCCGTTGATTCGAGAGAAGCGGGAATGGATAAACCTGACACTCTTGTCGTAAATTATCCCGAGCCCGAGGATGTTAAGACCTTTGACGGTTTTGCAGACAGCTCCGAGGCAGAGCTTAAGAAGCTCTATGATTCACTCGGACTTGCGATGACCTTCAAGGATTTCCTTCACATTCAGAATTATTTCAAGAATGATGAGCACAGAGATCCCACCGTTACCGAGATCAGAGTGCTTGATACATACTGGTCGGATCACTGCCGTCATACAACTTTCTCCACCGAGCTTACCGGAGTTAAGTTTGACGATGGTGCATACAAGGCTGCATTCGAGAAGTCTTTTGAAGAGTACATGAACACCAGAAAGGACCTCTTCGAGGGCCGCCCCGACAAGTTCTCATGCCTTATGGATCTCGGAACCATCGCCGCAAAGCGTCTGAGAAAAGAAGGAAAGCTTGAGGACGAAGAAAAGTCTGACGAGATCAATGCATGCTCGATCGTAGTTCCCGTTGAGATCGAAAAAGACGGTAAGAAAGAGACAGAAGAGTGGCTTGTATTCTTCAAGAACGAGACCCATAACCATCCCACCGAGATCGAGCCTTTCGGAGGCGCCGCTACATGTCTCGGCGGAGCTATAAGAGATCCCCTTTCAGGAAGAGGATATGTATATCAGGCAATGCGTGTGACCGGTGCTGCCGATCCCACGGGGCCCGTATCCGAGACTCTTCCCGGAAAGCTTCCTCAGAAGAAACTTGTAAGAACCGCTGCAAGCGGATATTCATCATACGGTAACCAGATCGGTCTTGCTACCGGATATGTCAAGGAAATATATCATCCCAACTATGTGGCAAAGCGTATGGAGATTGGTGCCGTTATGGGTGCCGCTCCCAGAAAGAACGTTATCAGGGAAAATTCCGATCCCGGTGATATCATCATCCTTCTCGGAGGAAGAACCGGACGTGACGGAATCGGCGGAGCTACCGGTTCATCAAAGGCACACAATGTAAAGTCCATCGATACCTGCGGTGCCGAGGTTCAGAAGGGTAATGCACCTACCGAAAGAAAGATCCAGAGACTGTTCAGACGTCCCGAGGTAACAAAGCTCATCAAGAAGTGTAATGACTTCGGCGCGGGCGGTGTCAGCGTTGCTATCGGTGAGCTCGCAGACGGTCTTGTAGTTAATATGGATAAGGTTCCCAAGAAGTATGCAGGTCTTGACGGAACCGAGCTTGCAATTTCCGAGTCCCAGGAGAGAATGGCAGTAGTTGTTGCTCCGGGGGATGTACAGGAATTCCTTAAGTATGCCGGAGAGGAGAACCTTGAGGCTGTTGAAGTTGCCGTTGTTACAGAAGAGCCCAGACTTGTTCTTCAGTGGAGAGGCAAGGATGTTGTTAATATCTCAAGAGCATTTCTCGATACCAACGGAGCTCATCAGGAGACTCAGGTTGAGGTTGAATCCCCTTCAGCAGATTCCTACTTTGATAAGTATGCTCTCGATAACGTAGCTGAGGATGTTAAGAACAAGGATTACTCCAAGGCACTTATCGATACACTTTCAGATCTTAACGAGTGCTCACAGAAAGGCCTTGTTGAGATGTTTGACTCATCCATCGGTGCAGGAAGTGTTGTAATGCCTTACGGCGGTAAATACCAGCTTACCGAGGAACAGGCAATGATCGCGAAGCTCCCCGTTCTTGAGGGTAAGACCGATACCGTAACCATGATGAGCTACGGCTTTGATCCTTTCCTTTCAAGCTGGTCACCTTATCACGGAGCTATTTATGCTGTAACAGAGTCCCTTGCACGTATCGCTGCAAACGGCGGTGATGTAAGCAAGGTAAGACTTACCTTCCAGGAATACTTCAGACGTATGGATGAAAGACCGACCCGCTGGAGCCAGCCTTTTGCCGCACTCCTCGGATCATTTGATGCGCAGATCGGTTATGGACTTCCTTCCATCGGCGGTAAGGACTCCATGTCCGGAACCTTCGGAGATATCGATGTTCCTCCGACACTTGTGTCATTTGCTGTTGATATCTCAAGCCTTAAGACAGTTATCACTCCAGAACTTAAAGCGGCAGGCAACAAGCTTGTTCTCTTCAAGATCAAGAAGGACAAGGACTTCAAGCCTGAGTATGCACAGGTTCTTAAGCTCTACGACGCCGTTTATAAGCTTATTTCCGATAAGGCGATCGTCAGCGCATATGCGCTTGATTCAAAGGGACTTGCAGCAGCC
Source organism: Lachnospiraceae bacterium (assembly GCA_018056425.1). Lineage (GTDB taxonomy): Bacteria > Bacillota > Clostridia > Lachnospirales > Lachnospiraceae > AC2028. The sequence continues at coordinate 91,405 of JAGPFR010000004.1, read as the reverse complement.
GCCTGCAAGATGGGAATGGGCTGCGGACTCGGAGCTAAGATCGAGGCTTCAGTATCTGAGAAGGATGTATTCGGTAACGGCCTCGGTAATATCGTAGCCGAGATTCCCGCAGACAAGCTTTCTGCAGTATCCGCACTTCTTGATGCGGATGAGTTCGAAGTTGCAGGTGAGGTAACCGCATCCGGATTCGAATATGCAGGAGCCAAAGTTTCTTATGATGATATCAAGAGTGCATGGTGCGGAACTCTTGAAGGCGTATTCCACTCAGTATCAACTGACGAGAAGGATAAAGTAGAGATTCCCGAGTACAAGGCTCCCGAAGTATACGTTTGCAAGAATAAGGTAGCTAAGCCCACCGTATTCATCCCCGTATTCCCCGGAACCAACTGTGAGTACGATTCCGCAAAGGCATTCGAAAGAGCAGGTGCAAATGCGGATATAAGGATCTTCAGAAACCTTACCGCAGAAGATATCAGAGAATCTGTTTCCGAGTTTAAGAAGGCAATCTCACAGGCTCAGATGATCATGTTCCCCGGCGGATTCTCCGCAGGTGATGAGCCCGACGGATCTGCAAAGTTCTTCGCTACCGCATTCAGAAACGCATCCATCAAGGAAGCTGTTGAAGAAATGCTCGATAAGAGGGACGGACTTGTCCTCGGTATCTGTAACGGATTCCAGGCTATCATCAAGCTCGGACTTGTACCTAACGGCAAGATAACCGGTCAGACCGCTGATTCACCTACCCTGACCTTCAATACCATCGGCAGACATATCTCCAAGATGGCATACATTAAGGTCGTATCCGATAAGAGCCCCTGGCTGCAGGAGGCAGGACTCGGTAATGTATATGCAAACCCTGCATCACACGGTGAAGGCCGTTTCATTGCACCCGAGGGAGTTCTCGATGAGCTCTTTAAGAACGGTCAGATCGCGACGGTATACTCAGATCCCGAAGGAAATACTTCCATGGATGAGTATTACAACATCAACGGTTCGTTCAGATGCGTCGAAGGTATCACATCACCCGACGGAAGAGTCTTCGGTAAGATGTGTCACTCAGAGCGTATAGGAAACGGCGTTGCGATCAACATATACGGAGAGCAGGATCTTAAGATCTTTGAATCCGGTGTTAAGTACTTCAAATAAAAAATGCTGGCGGGCCGATACTTCATCGGCCCGTAACTTTATTATCCATGAACAAGATAAATTATGACAAACTGATGGAGGACATGTTGTCGGAGAATGCCGGGCGCGTTCTCCTTCATTCATGCTGTGCTCCCTGCTCGAGTGCCTGTATCGAAAGGCTCGCAGACAGATGCGATGTCACGGTTTATTACTACAATCCAAACATCGGCGAAGAGCCCGAATATCTTAAGAGAAAAGAAGAGCAGATAAGGCTCATAAACGCCTACAACGCAGAAAAAAAGGGTAAATGCGAGATTAAGATCCTGGATGCGCAGTACGATCCGGATTCTTTTTACAATATTGCAAAAGGCCTCGAGAAGTGTCCGGAACGGGGCGAAAGATGTCATAAATGTTATGAACTCAGAATGAGAAGGACCGCCGAAGCTGCACTTTCCGCAGGATGCTTTGATTATTATGCTACGACACTTACCTTGTCACCGCTTAAAGATTCCGAAGCGATCAATACGATAGGAATGAAGATAGAAGCGGAGACCGGCATGAAATATCTTCCGTCCGATTTCAAGAAGAGAAACGGGTATTTAAGATCCATAGAGCTTTCCAAAGAATATGATCTCTACAGGCAGGATTACTGCGGCTGCGTATATTCCAAGGTCTCGCGACAGTGCGAAAAATGCGGAAATTGCGATGAAGAATAGTTTTATGTATAATCTGTATTAATGTATTTACCGGTCACTACACACAGAAAGGAACAAGCTATGAATTGTCCTAATTGCGGTGCAGGTTTAAAAATTCAGAATAACAAGGCTGTATGTGAATACTGCGGATACGAGCATCTCATTAACGATGAGAATAAGGATGACTTTTACAACATGATAGTCTCCAACGAATCGGTGGGTAATGATACGATCACCATCTCGATCCCGGAGTGTAACATCGGATTCATCATAAAAGCGGGAGAGGTTATCGCGAAGGATATTCCCCCCCGGGTATCACACAATAGTCGTAACCTGTGAGGGAATGACCGAGTACAGATCCGTATTTATTCCATCGGATGGAAAAGCGACCAAGGTCTATGTAAGCCGTGCTGTCATGGGAATCAGTATCAGGATTGACGAACCCGGCGGAACGGACAGATACGGAAATGGTTCGGGAACCGGAACGAGAAGTGTTCCTCCCGATAAGATGATTCCGATAATGGCGCTTATTTTCAGTATATTGATGCCTTTCGTCGGACTTATTCTTGCGATCATCGATATGGCAAGATGTAAATCCCAGGGAAAAAAGCAAAGCTCCCTGACCACCGCTGCACTTGTATTGTCCGGTGTCAGGATAGGTCTTTCCATTTTGATCATGATTTTTACGCTTTACGGTTCGATGCTTAGATAGAAAATGATTTGGAGATTTTATAATGAAGAAATTACTTGATCTGTTAACCGAAGAAGTCGGCTCTGCGTTTGAAAAAGCCGGATATAAGAAAGAAGCGGGAAGGGTATCGGTTTCAAACCGTCCCGACCTGTGTGAATATCAGTGTAACGGTGCGATGGCACTTGCCAAGGAGTGCAAGTGTGCTCCCATAAACATTGCCAATGCCGTAGCGGAGGCTCTTAAAGAGAGTTCTGTTTTTGAATCAGCAGAAGCGGTTATGCCCGGATTCATCAACATGAATCTCAGCTCCGAGTATCTTGCCAAGTATGTAGCCGAGATGGCAGAGGATGCCAAGTATGGAGTTGAACTTCCCGAGTCCAGGACTATCATCGTGGACTACGGCGGGCCTAATGTAGCAAAGGCTCTTCATGTAGGACATCTTCGTCCTGCGATCATCGGAGAGAGTATCAAGCGTATCCTTAAGTACATGGGACATAATGTTATCGGTGACGTTCACATGGGAGACTGGGGTAAGCCCATGGGTCTTGTTATGACCGAGATTCAGTGCCGCCAGCCCGACCTTCCTTATTTTGACGAAAGCTACACAGGAGAGTATCCCAAGGAGCCTCCTTTTACCGTAAGAGATCTCGAGGAGATCTATCCTACCGCTTCCGCTAAGAGTAAGGAAGATCCCGATTACAATGCACGTGCGCTTGAAGCAACTCTTAAGCTTCAGTCGGGTGTGAGGGGATATCGCGCACTCTGGGATCACATCATCAATGTATCCGTATCCGATATGAAGCGCATCTATGAAAAGCTCCATGTTAATTTCGATCTTTGGAACGGTGAAAGTACCGTTCAGTATCTCATCCCCGATATGGTTAAGGAAATGCAGGAAAGCGGCGTAGCTTATGAGAGCGACGGTGCGATAGTTATCGATGTCAAGAAAGATACTGATACCAAGGAGATCCCTCCCTGCATAGTTCTTAAATCCGACGGAGCAAGCCTTTATAACACAACCGATCTTGCTACCATCAAAGAGCGTGTTGCCAAGTACGATCCCGCACAGATGATCTACATCACCGATAAGCGTCAGGATCTTTACTTCGAGCAGGTATTCAGGGCTGCGGTCAAGGCAGGTCTTGTTTCCGATAAGGTAACTCTTTCACATATCGGTTTCGGTACCATGAACGGCAAGGACGGCAAGCCTTTCAAGACCCGTGACGGCGGAGTAATGCGTCTCGAAGATCTCATAGGAGATATTCAGAATGAGATGTATAACAAGATAAAAGAAAACAAGGACATCGACGATGCAGAGGCAAGACAGACCGCTGACATTGTCGGACTTTCCGCGCTTTTATACGGAGACCTCTCAAATCAGGCTGTTAAGGACTATATCTTCGATATGGAGAGATTTATATCCTTCGAAGGAAACACCGGCCCTTACATCCTTTATACGATCGTTCGTATCAAGTCCATTATCGCAAAGTTTGAGGCTCAGGGAGGAAAGCTCGAAGGCCTTAAGATCGGTGTACCCGTAAATGCTTCCGAGAAAGATCTTATGAAGGCACTCTCAACCTTCTCACAGGTTATGGAAGGAGCAGAGGCTGAACTTGCACCTCACAGGATCTGTGCATTTGTTTATGATCTTGCAAATGCGCTCAACTCGTTCTATCACGAGACCAAGATCCTTTCCGAGGAAGATGAAGTTAAAAAGGGAGAGTACATCGCTTTGATCAATTTCACCAAAGAGATGCTCGAGACATGTATCGACATGCTCGGATTTTCCGCACCCGACAGAATGTAAAAACCGCATAAACACTGCATTTTACGGGGGCAAATTTTTTTTCAAAAAAAAGTAAAATTTTTTGTTGACAAGATGCCCCCATATATGTAAAATAGCCTTTGTCGGTCAGCGAAATAGCTGACAACAAAATGGAATCTTAGCTCAGCTGGGAGAGCATCTGCCTTACAAGCAGAGGGTCATAGGTTCGAGCCCTATAGGTTCCATTTTTTTTGAGGCGAGGTAGCTCAGTTGGCTAGAGCACGCGGTTCATACCCGCGGTGTCGAGAGTTCGAATCTCCCCCTCGCTACGCTGATGTGGCTCAGTCGGTAGAGCGTCGCCTTGGTAAGGCGGAGGTCACCAGTTCGATTCTGGTCATCAGCTCTTGCCCGAAACCTGAACAGGTTTCGGGCTTTTTTTTACTCCGAAATACTTTAGACTGTTTATTGTTATGTGCAAGTGGGCAGCCGCGCAGCATAGCAAACCCTCGACGGACTTTACGCTTCCGGAGGTCAATGGAACCTATACCACGATGGAACTTCCGGAACCTGTTGAAATGGTCTTTTATACGGAAAATACGGATGTGAAAACCGTATTGGAAGATTATGAACAACTTATCGAAGATTGTGAGGAGTTCTTCGAAAAGTATGATATCGAAGACTGCGATGATCCCGAAGGCAGGGATGAGTATGAGAAGCTCAGCGGGTATCACAGTGCGCTGGAAGAGGTTTGGGAAGATTGGGACCTTGGCACCCCGTAAAGTTGCCATAAAAGCCAAAATATCATAAAATATAACTAACTTTGGTTAAATATTTCCTTGTATCGCTAAAGCTGTTTTATGGGGATAGAACGGAAAGGATGGGGACATGCGTAAAAAGGTTAATTATCCTATAGTTGTAAGGCTTGAGGACATCTGTCCCACCATGGATCTGGATAAGTTTATACTGTTCAAGAATTTCTTTGATGAGACCGGTATCAAGCCGCTTCTTTGTATAGTTCCGGATAATAAGGATCCCAAGCTCGTAAAGGGTACGTTCAACAGGGATTTCTGGGGACTCATGAGAAGACTTAAGGAAGACGGATGGACCATTGCGATGCACGGAAACCATCATCTTTCTACAGGAAAGAGTATAGGCATATTGTCGGGTGATGTTCCCACCGAGTTTGCTGGAAGATCATACGAATCACAGCTCAAGATGCTCAGGGAAGGAAAGCATCTCCTTTCCCAGAATGGACTTGATACGGAAGTATTTGTGGCTCCTCATCACTCATATGACAGAGAGACGCTGAAGGCCTGCAGGAAGCTCGGACTCAGATATATATCCGACGGAATGAGCAAATCCCCTTATATGCTTGAGGGAGTAAAGTGCATACCCGCATCACCTTCATGGAAGCATCATAAGAGCGGCGTCCTTACCATGTGTGTAAATTGCAGCACCGAGAATCTTGACGGCAGAGAGACCATATTTGAGTTCTTAAGAGAAAATCTCTACAACGTCATCAGCTTTGAGGAAGCATGCAATCTCAAAACAAAACCGTATTTCTTTGCCCGCATGCAGGAGAAGAGGGCAATCAGGAGATACAACAGGATCAGACATCACGATAGAAGAAAGTACGAGCAGGAATAACTGCCCGTCGGAGGATTTATAAATGGAAAAGCCCGCAATTCTCGGCGGTAAGCCGGTGAGGGAAGATAAGATTTATTACGGACGTCAGTGGGTGAGTGAAGAGGATATCGCTGCAGTTGCCGATGTTCTGAGAGGACCGTACATCACCTGCGGCCCCAAGGTTACCGAAGCGGAGAGAATGCTTGAGAGCTATACAGGCGCGAAGCATGCGGTAGTCGTTAACAGCGGAACGAGCGCACTTCACTGTGCATGTATCGCAGCAGGCGTGGGAGAAGGCGATGAAGTCATTACCACTCCGATAACATTTGCGGCATCAGCCAACTGTGCTCTTTATTGCGGAGCAAAACCCGTATTTGCCGATATCGATCCCGAGACATACAACATCGATCCGGACAGCATCAGAAAATGCATCACCGATAAGACCAAGGCGGTCATTGCGGTCGATTTTACCGGACAGGTTGTCAAAGCTGACGAGATAAGAGCTATCTGTGATGAATTCGGTCTTGTTTTCATCGAAGATGCGGCTCATTCGATAGGATCCAGATACAACGGAAAATATGTCGGAAACATCGCCGACATGACCTGTTTTTCTTTCCATCCCGTCAAGACCGTAACAGCGGGAGAGGGCGGTGCAATCCTTACCAATAATGAGGATTATTACAAAAAGCTTGTGCTCGCACATGCACATGGCATCACCCATGACGAGAGCATGATGGAGGATGCGCCTCACGAAGGCATTTGGTACTACGAAGAGATCAGCCTCGGATATAACTACCGCATGACGGATTTCCAGGCAGCCCTTCTTATGAGCCAGATGAAGAGGATCGATGAGTTTGTGGCACGCCGCAAAGAGATCGTTAAGAGATACGACGAAGCTTTTGCAAATGTGCCCGGCATCATAGTTCAGAAGAACATTCCCGAGTCCGATACTTCCAGACATTTGTATATCATCAGACTCGACCTAGATAAACTCACCTGCACCAGAAGAGAATTCTTCGATGCAATGAGTGCGGAGAACGTTCAGTGCCAGATCCATTACGTTCCCGTCTACTGGTTCCCTTATTACAGACATCTCGGATACGAAAAGGGTCTTTGTCCCAATGCCGAGGAGATTTATAAGGGTATCATGAGTATTCCTCTTTATCCGAAAATGACCGATAAGGATGTCGAGGATACGATCGCAGCCGTAACAAAGCTTGCGACATATTATGCCAAATAAAAAAGAGAAGCAGACATAAAAGCCGGCGGGGGGACTTTTGCGATAAAGAGTAAAAGATTCTTTTCTACGCGGCTTTTGTCATACATATAAGTAAAGGATAAGGATATGAAAAAAGCACTTATTACCGGCGTGACCGGACAGGACGGAAGTTATCTTTCCGAGTTTCTCCTTGAGAAAGGATACGAGGTTCACGGCATCATCAGAAGATCTTCCGTTGAATTCAGAGAAAGGATCGCACATCTTGAAGGTACTGAGAATTTCTTCCTTCACTACGGCGACCTGACCGATTCTCTCAGCCTGGTAAGCCTTATCAGCAAGGTAAGACCCGATGAGATCTATAACCTTGCGGCTCAGAGCCACGTTCAGGTTTCTTTTGATGTGCCCGAGTTTACTGCAGATGTCGATGCTGTCGGAGTACTCAGAGTGCTGGAAGCTGTAAGGATCGCAGGGCTTTCGGATACCTGCCGTATCTATCAGGCATCCACTTCGGAACTTTACGGTAAAGTTGAGGAAGTTCCCCAGAGCGAGAAGACTCCTTTCCATCCTTATTCTCCCTACGCTGTCGCAAAACAGTACGGATACTGGATCGTAAAAGAATACCGTGAAGCATATAACATGTTTGCATGCTCCGGAATCCTGTTCAATCACGAATCGGAAAGACGCGGAGAGACATTCGTAACACGTAAGATCACACTTGCGGCAGCAAGGATCGCTGCAGGACTTCAGGATAAACTGTATCTCGGAAATCTTTCATCGCTTCGTGACTGGGGTTATGCGAAGGACTATGTAAAGTGCATGTATCTCATGCTTCAGAATGATAAGCCCGACGATTTCGTTATCGCAACGGGCGTTCAGCATTCCGTAAGAGAGTTCTGCACACTTGCCTTCCACTATGCCGGAATCGAACTTGAATTCAAGGGCGAAGGAGTTGACGAAAAGGGATATGACAAAGCTACGGGCAATGTGCTTGTAGAAGTAAGCCCTGACTTTTTCAGACCCACGGATGTTGTAAATCTGCTCGGAGATCCTTCAAAGGCTCAGAATCAGCTCGGATGGGATCCCACCGAGACTTCTTTTGAAGAACTCGTAAAGCTTATGACCGAGTCCGATATGAAGAAAGTTTCATTTGAGGCTAAAAACAGATAATGAATATAATTTTGCTTTCGGGCGGTTCGGGAAGAAGACTCTGGCCGCTTTCGAATGAAGTAAGAAGCAAACAATTTATCAAGGTTTTCAAGTCGCCTTCGGGTGAGCCCGAGTCGATGGTACAGAGAGTATATCGCCAGATCGTCTCTCAGATTCCGGATGCGGATATTACCATCGCATCATCGAAAAGACAGCTGTCATCCATTAAAAACCAGCTCGGCGAAACCGTAAGCATTTCTCCCGAACCTTCGAGAAAAGATACATTCCCTGCAATTGTCCTTGCACTTTCCTATCTGACGGATGTTAAGGGGATATCGCCGGATGAACCTGTTATCATATGCCCCGTCGATCCTTATGTTGAGGCGGATTATTTCAAGGCATTGATAACTCTTGAGAAGATGGTTTCGGAAAAGGAAGGCATCTGCCTGCTCGGAATAGATCCCACTTTCCCGACCGCAAAATACGGATACATCATTCCCGAAGATAAAGAGAAGATCAGTACGGTATCTTATTTCAAAGAAAAACCTTCGGAAAGCGATGCAAGGAAGCTTATTGAAAAAGGCGCGCTCTGGAATGCCGGAGTATTCGGCGTAAGAGCAGGATATATTCTTAAAATTGCCGAAGACCTTATAGGTTATAAGGGATACGGGGATCTTCTGAGCAGATACGACTCCCTTGAAGGCATCAGTTTTGACTTTGCGGTTCTCGAAAAAGAAAAGAATATCAGGGTTCTCAGATTCTCCGGAGAGTGGAAGGATGTAGGAACCTGGAATACGATGGCGGAGACCATGGATTCCGAATCATTCGGGAATGTTGTATTCGGAGGAGAATGCGTAAATACCACCGCGGTTAATGACCTTGATGTTCCCGTTATATGCATGGGACTTAAGGATGTGATCGTGGCGGCTGGTCCCGACGGAATACTCGTTTCGGACAAGCATCAGTCAAGTTACATCAAACCCGTCGTCGATAAGGTTTCGGGGGATGTAAGATACTCCGAAAAAAGCTGGGGCTCTTTTAAGGTAATAGATTCGACCGAAAAGTCGCTGACAATAAAAGTAACACTTCTTCCCGGACACCACATGTATTACCATTCACACGACAGACGTGATGAGGTATGGACCGTTGTTGAGGGAGAGGGCACTTCAGTTGTTGACGGAATAAAAAGGGATGTCAAACCCGGAGATGTTATAGATCTTCCCGCCGGATGCAAACACACGATAATCGCAAAGACCAGACTCGAACTTATCGAGGTTCAGACCGGAAGCGATATCAGCGTCGGAGATAAGATTAAGTATGAGTACGATTTTGAAGAAAAATAAAACAAGACTTATGTCGGACGACAGAGAGAAGATAAAGTTCTGCATTCCTTTGGTACTTGCGTTTCTTCTTCTCATTGTCATTAACATTTTGTGGGGACAGAACTGGATCGATTCCGATATGTCCGCTGAGATGGTTTTTTCCGATCTTCTCGGAAAAACCGGACATTATATCGCAAGCACCGACTGGTATTATTCGACCGAGTTCAGGATCCTCTATACTCAGCTTATCTTTGTTCCTCTGCTTAAGATAATTCCGAGCTGGGCCGTTGTCCGTATCATTACGAACATAATTACTTATGTGATACTTGTTCTTTCATATTTCTTCATGATGAAGGGATATGAGAAAAAATACACCGCACTTACGGCTTCAGTTTTGCTCCTTCCTGTTTCCGAAGCGATCGCACAGCATGTGCAGCTCGGAAATACATACATGCCTCATATGATCCTTATGTTCCTTGCGGTAGGACTTGTAAGGAGACTTGACGCAGAGGAGGTCGGAAATCTCAAGCCTTTATGGTGGATCCTTCTGATCGTGCTCAGCATTATCTGCGGGGCATCGGGAGTCAGATATTTTCTTATAATCTATGCACCGCTTCTTGTCACTGCATTCTTAAGAGCATATGTAAAGTGCGGCATCAAAGAAGGTGCTTTAAAGAAATGGAGAGGCGAATCAAGACTTATGTTTATCGCCGTCATTTCGTCAGGTGCTGCCTTTGTGGGATATTTGTATAATGCCGTTATCATAAGAGCATCTTATAATTTTACGACTTACGAAACTCTTTCTTTTGCAACGATAAACAACGGTATCTGGTATGAGAGAGCCGCGTCCGTTTTAGGATGTCTTCTCGAGATTTTCGGATATATTCCCGGCGGAAGTGTGTTGTCTCTTCGCGGCGTTGTCACAATGGTTGCATTTGTAATGATCTTTTTGATGTATCTTCTTGTCAGACGTACTTCGGCAGATGTATTCGGAGGAACGGGAGCGCTCGGAAGAGACGACGTATATACGCCTGAAGATACCGAGGATATGTTCTTCATTCATTACTTTGTTGCCGGATTTGCCATTATGGCATTCTTCCTTACATTTACCGATACCACGCTGACCCCGAGATATTTCTCGACATGTATCTATATGGCTTTACCCGTCCTTGTAATCTGGCTCGGAAGGGAAAGTGAGCAGGCGGTAAGACAGGTATTTGTGATCATTTTTTCCGGATGCCTCATGCTCAGCACTCTTAAGATCACTTTTTCCCTTGCGACAAATGATAAGAATGAAGCAAGACGGGAGGTTGCCGAGTACATTATGAGCGATCCCGGTAAATTCGGATATCGCGGCTACTCATTCTTTGAGGATTCCAATGTGCTCATGGAACTGTCCGACGGAACACTCACCGTTACAGGACTTACCAAGGATTTTGATATCTTCAGATGGTCGACTGCGGTGCGTTTTGGCGGAGAACCCGAACTGATGATCATGGATTCCCTGCCGAGATATTTCTATGTTTTTCCTTTCGGAACTGATGTTACGGGAGTGGAAGGAAATCTGTATTTCGCCGGAAGCGTTGCCGGATATGATATTTACACCGGGTATATCTATCCCCGCGAAATTATTACGAATTAACAGCCTGCCCGTAATGCGGCATGGCTTTGAATATGAAATCTGAGAATAATCTTAAACTTCATCTGCTCACGGCTCTTTCCGTAATCATCGTCCTTGCCTTCGATGTCTTTTTTGCGTTACAAAAAGAGGGCTATCACATGGATGAGATCTTAAGCTACGAGCTTTCGAATTCGGAATTTACTCCCTGGATAACACCTACACAGCCCGAGGGAAGGCTTGAGAAATACTATCGCAATGAAATTCACGACGACAGATTTTCAAGAACCGTATCCAACCTGCTCACACAGGTTTATGACATTGCCGTAAAAAGAGGAGGTTCCGTTGCCGCATCCTATACCGCGGATGTGTACGAAAACCCTCAATGGATGACAGAAGACGATATAACAAAGTATGTTACATTCTATGGAAGTGATTCCGTCATCGCACTTTCTGCGTATTACAATTCAACAACTGACAATCACCCTCCGCTTTATTTCATGCTGATAAATATTTTATCGGCACTTTGGTCTCTTTTTGCCTATGGCAGATTATCGGTTTGGCCGGGAATAATCCTCAATATGATATTCATGGCAGGGTCGCTTCTTGTGATCTGTGCATTTTTTAAAAATATTGCGGGCAGGCCGTACCTGGGACCTCTTGCCTCGATCGTCTACGGACTTTCACCCGCGGGACTTAATACGGTACTTCTTATCAGGATGTATTGCATGACATCATTTTTCTGCCTTGCATTTACTTATGTCCTTTTCCTGAAGCTGCAGCATGAAGACGAGCCCCGCAACAAGAACAGGCTTCTTACCCTGATCACGGTGCTGGGTTTCCTTACACAGTATTTTGTCTGTATTTATTATTTCTTCCTGACTTTGTGCGTTCTTGTATATCTGATCCGCATGAAGAAGAAAGGGGTTCTTAAGGGAACGGTCAAGTCCCTTGTGATATCGGCAGTGATCGGTCTTATCACGTATCCGTTCGTATATCATGATCTCTTTGGAACGACGATTGGAAATTCCGTAATGGAAAACATGTCCGGAATCAGCGGATACTTTGAAAAGCTCATCCTCTTCGGCGGGATCATCGCAAAAGAGTGCGCAGGATGCACGGTTTCACTTTTTGTGATGATCGCGGTAATGATCATAGCGCTTATCATCTCCGTCAAAACGGGTAAGGTAAAGGTCTGGGCGGTCTCACCCGCACTTTCTGCGGCAATGTATTATCTTGTCGTATCAAAGATCGCACCTTATACCGTGGACAGATATCTTATGCCGGTTCTGGGCGTTGTGATCATCAGCTTTGTGATCGCGGTTTCTTTTGTCATAAGGCAGCTTACGGATAAATTCATTTCGTCCGAAAAGAGCCGTAATACGATAGGAGTCTGCCTTGGTGTTCTTATCTGCGGCGTCTGCACAGCGTTCGTATTCATGAATGATCCCGGGTATCTGTACAAGGGATATACCGCTCAGCTTAAGATCTCGGAAGTGTACGAAAGTCTGGATGCGGTGGTCGTATATCAGGGAACCAGTTTCTATCAGAACGTTCCCGAATTGATGAATTATAATAATTGTCTTTTGGTCAATAAGGATGAACTGCCCGTATATGACGAAAAACTGGCATCCCATGACAAGATCATCGTGATCGAGGGAGCAGGGGTGAACAGGGACGAGGTTCTGACTACTCTCGGGGATATGTACGGCTATTCTTCGGTGGCTGTTTTGATGGAGGACGGAGTGTTCGGAGACAGGGTCTGTCTGCTTTCAAAGTAAGCCCGTTTGGTGTATAATATACGTTTGGCAGAAGTTAGATTTTAATATGGCAGGAAGAGAATAATGGAGACAATTTATTCATCGCTTAAGGTTAATAATGAGTTCGAACTTTGTAATGTTTATTCCGAGGAGGCGAAGAATCTTCTCGAGCAGGCACTTCTCAAAGCAAGGATCTCTTATTATATGAACTATCCCAGAAAGAGACTTTTTGACCGTCACAAGTTTAATTGCATTTTCTGTGTAAATGAGAACAATCTGGCGGAAGCCGAGGAGATCGTTTACGAGCTTTTCGGAGAAGAAGATCCGGTCATCAAAATGATCTCGCAGAAAAATCCCGTGGATTATCTGTAAGAAAAGGCTCGGACCTGTTTAAGATTTTACGGAGTAAGAAATGGACTACAGCAGAAAAGGCGTCGTAGCAAGAAGACGTCAGTTAAATTCATACGGAGACAAGATCGTCAGAAAGATCCTTCTGTTTGTCGTTAAGATCGTACTTGCCGCCATCATCGCGGTTTTCATATGCCTTGCGGCAGGCGGAATAGGATTATTTAAATCAATCCTTGCGGGTACCCCTGTCATCCATATCTCGGATATCATAGCAAACGGTCAGGCCACCATTGTATATGACTCAATGGGCAATGAGTTCGACCACTATGTAGGCAAGGATGCAAACAGAATAGAAGTTACCTGGGACGGAATTCCCAGACAGCTTGCACTTGCATTTGTTGCAAGTGAGGATGAAAGATTCTATGAGCACAACGGTGTCGACTACCGTGGAATGGCCAGAGCTCTTTACTGGTTTATCCGTTCGGGCGGTGAGGAAACCCAGGGTGCATCTACCATTACCCAGCAGCTTCTCAAGAACACCATCTTCGTCGACTGGACGGAAGAGGGTGACAACATGATCAAGAAGCTCAAGCGTAAGATCCAGGAGCAGTATCTCGCCATTGAGGTTACCAAGTCCACTACTAAGGATGAGGTTCTCTTAAGATACCTCAATGCGATAAACATGGGTCAGAACACTCTCGGTGTAGAGTCCGCTTCCCAGAGATATTTCGGAAAATCGGCGATAGAGCTGAATCTTTCCGAATGTGCGGTTCTTGCTTCGATCACCCAGAATCCTTCCTGGTACAATCCCATCAAACATCCCGAGAATAATGTTAAGCGTCGTAAGAACTGTCTCGATAAGATGCTCGAGCTCGGGTTCATTACCCAGGAAGAGTATGACGAGGCAATCGCGGATACTGCAGACGTTTATGACAGGATCCAGTATCACGACACTTACATTGCCGAAGCTGATACGCTTGAGGGAAACTATTTCTCCGATTCGCTTTATGACGATGTTCTCGACGATCTGATCAATGTTGCCGGATATGACAGGGCTCAGGCAGAGCACATGATTTCCAGCGGCGGACTCAGAATTCAGTCAACCATGGATCCTTATATCCAGCAGATCGTTGATGAGGAATTTTCCAATCCCGAGAATTTCAGGTTCAGTGACAAGTATTTACTTAACTATGCACTTACCATCTATGACGAGGAAGGAACCCCTCATAATTTCTCCAAGGAGAACATGGTAACCTGGTACAAGACCAAGTACGGTTACAGCAAATATAAGCTTCTCTACAGCTCGCCCGAGAATGCCCAGGCAGCCATTGATGAGTACAGGGCAGGCTGCTTTGAGGAACTCGGACTTGTAGAAAGCGAAGATAATTACGACGAGAGCATATCCCTTACCGTTCAGCCTCAGATGTCCATGGTCATCATCAACCAGACGACCGGTGAAGTAGTTGCGGTTGCCGGAGGACGAGGAGATAAGGTCGGAAGACGTACTCTCAACAGAGCAACTTCCTCAACAAGATCACCAGGATCCGTATTCAAGGTTCTTGCTTCGATCGGCCCCGGTCTTGATACCGGAATGGTAACTCTTGCTACCACCTATGCCGACGCACCTTTCAATTACGATACGGGAACTGCGGTTCAGAATACATCCAGATCCTGCAGCTACAAGAACCTTTCGCTCAGATACTGCATCGCATATTCGATGAATATCGTTGCGGTTAAGAACCTGACTTATATAGGACCCATAACCGGATTTTCCTATCTTCAGGAACTCGGATTCTCACACCTTACCGCAGGAAAAGAAATCGGCGGAATGGTTTATTCCGATATCACCCAGTCCCTCGCACTCGGCGGACTTACATACGGCGTTACCAACGAAGAGGTTACCGGAGCATATGCGTGCATCGCAAACGGCGGTGAGTTTATTAAGCCCCATCTTTATACCACCGTTACCGATTCATACGGAAACATAATACTTGATAACAGAAATCCTCAGAGGAAGCGTGTATTTAAAGAGACCACCGCATGGCTTCTTATCGATGCAATGAGATCCTGCGTAGCTTACGGTACCGGTAACAGAGTTAATTTCTACGGAGCTGATATCGCAGGCAAGACAGGTACCACATCGGACGGATGGGATCACTGGTTTGTAGGAATGACTCCTTATTACACCGCAGGTGTATGGACGGGATATGATGACAATACCGAGCAGAACTGGGATGAGATGCACACTTCCGAGCAGCTCTGGAAAGCCATCATGAGCAGGATCCACGAGGATCTTGAGTATAAAGAATTCACCATGCCTGAAGGACTCGTTTCGGTTCCCGTATGTGCGGAATCGGGACTGCTTCCGATAGAAGGTCTATGCGACGGAAGTGTTATCACCGAGTGGTTCGCGGAAGGCACCGAGCCTCAGTACTCATGTGATCTCCACTATGCCGGACTGATCTGTGCATATGACAATAAGATCGCATGTCCGGGCTGTCCTTTCGCATATGAAGGTGTTACCGTACTTCCCAAGGTCGACGGATATCATCCGGATCTGTACATGGGAGATCCTTCACTTCAAACCGGTAATACGGTAATCGTTGATAACGGCGACGGCACGCAGACGATAAACATTCCCGATATGGACCATATGTGTCACCATACGGATGAATGGCTTGCGATACCGGGAAGTGAAAACATACTTGCACAGGAAATGGCTGCGATAGAAGCGGCAAGGCAGCAACATGAAGCCGAGATGGCGGCATTGCAGAATGCGGCGGTTGCTTCGCAGGACGGTTGATCCGCAAAGCGCTTCACCTGATCTGGACAT
Source organism: Lachnospiraceae bacterium (assembly GCA_018056425.1). Lineage (GTDB taxonomy): Bacteria > Bacillota > Clostridia > Lachnospirales > Lachnospiraceae > AC2028. The sequence continues at coordinate 75,257 of JAGPFR010000004.1, read as the reverse complement.
AATAAAACGGCGGAAGAAATCTTCCGCCGTTTAAGATTAAGATATTATTTGTATTTGTATTCGTCATCGGGATCCGAGTCGGTTTCGGCTTCGGGATCGAGACCGTTTTTTCTGGCCTCTATTTCATCAAGAAGTCTTTCCTTACCTGACTCGGCATTTTTGATGGCCGTGATATGCTTGATATATTCGGCATCCGGATTATCCTTATTTTTCTCATAATAAGCTTTACCGATTGCTATGAAATTCTTGCGTATTACTTCATCGCAGGTTGTTACCTGGGTTTTAAGGCTGGCGATGTCAGCAACCTCTTTGGCTTTGTTTTTGACCTGAAGGCCTGCCATATATACCGATTCGCCGATTTTTTCAAAAACATCCATAGATTCTGCCCCCTTAATTGATATTGCCCATTTACTATAGCATCTGTTCGGGCTTTTGAAAAGGAATAAACTTGGCATTAAATGATTCATACAATGTTATAAAAGAAAACGGAAGCAGCGAGATCGTGGTGACCAAATCCAGATTCATCGGAAATCTCGTGAGCATATCGAGCGCTTCGGAAGCGGAAGAATTCATTAATACCGTCCGCAAAAAGTATAACGACGCAAGGCATAACTGCTGGGCTTACATCGTTATGGAAGGCGGGCAGATCATTAATAAGTGTTCCGACGACGGCGAACCTTCGGGGACTGCGGGAAGACCTATCCTGAGCATTATGGAAGGAGCGGGTCTAGTGAATGCGGTCTGCACCGTGACCAGGTACTTCGGCGGGGTTCTGCTCGGAACGGGCGGTCTGGTCAGGGCATATTCGGATGCTGCGTCACAGGCTCTTGAAAATGCAAATGTTTCTCCTATAAGACGCGGCGTGTATATAACCTTTGTGTGCGATTATCCGGATGAGGGCGGCATCAGAAGGCTTCTTGAAAGTGAGGATTATACCATCACGGATTCCGGTTATACCGATAAGGTCACAATAACCGTGCTCGGCCCCGAGGAAAAAGCGCAGGCTCTTATGAGCAGGATAACGGATATGACCGGCGGAAGAGTTATTCCAAAGGCCGGTGAAAGCATTTATTACTGACGAATAAAACTGCAAAATGCCTAAATTGACAAATCTTTTTGCTCTATAATATACTTTACAGGTCAAAGCAGTGAAACTGCTTACAATGTATTGGGATATATAAGCCCCGTGCATGTCATTAAAGGGAAAGACTTATGAAATACTTTTTTACTTCCAAGATCGAAAAAGAAAACGATGAAGTTAAGATCAACATTCCTTTCAATATCTGGGAGGTTTGCAAACACCGTGATGAGATAAGCGCAGAGCTTATAATCGACAACCAGTTTATCAAGTGTAACCTTGTACCTCTTGAAAAGGGTATGTATAAGCTCATGATCCCTGCGGGAACAGAGCTCAATCTGGATATGAACGTGAATCACAAATTCCTTCTTCATATCACGGATACACTTATCAGAATGGATCAGAATTCTCCCTACAGTGTGGATAATCCCATCAGGAAGATCGATTCCATCAACCTTATAATCCAGCCCGGAGACGGACTTTGCGGACAGGCATGTATAGCGATGTTAGCGGGGGTTACCATCGCGGATGTCGTTTCCGTAATGGATTGCCGTGAGTGGCAGGGAACAATGGGCAGACTTATCTCTGCTCTCAACTATTACGGAATAAACCACAGCAATGTCATTGTTTATCCCGGAGAAGGGGACAATGTCGTCCTTCCCAAATGTGCGATCCTTATGGAGAAGATGGGAAGATTCAGTCATTATCTTCTTTACTTTAACGGCAAGTTCTATGATCCCAATCTCGGTATCATGGATGAGTACGACATGACTAAACTTGTGGGGTATCTTGAGATCCAGATTTAATATGTAAGGTTTGAAAACGTCAGACTCCGGGGAAAAGTTTCCCGGAGTCTTTTTTATTTTAAAAAGGAGTACAGAAATGATCGGTAAAATATTTAAGATCAGATTTTCTGAAAAGGTTCTTGCCGTCTTATCTGTTGCAGCGCTTATCGTCGCACTTATTCCGCTGTACAGGCTCGCTTTTTATGCCGTTCCCCGATATGACGATTTCAGCTATGGCCTCAATCTGTGGAAAGAGCAGAGATACGGCTACGGTTTAATGACTGCGATCAAGGCAGGATTTGAAACTGTCGTCAGCTATTATTATTCGTGGCAGGGAACATATTCATCCATCTTTATGATGGCTCAGATGCCGGCTGCTCTGGGCTATAAGTATTATTTTCTTGGACCTGTGCTGCTCATAACATCGCTTGCCATGTCCGTCATGTTCATGTCCATGATCCTTACAAGGGAATTTCTGAAGGCTGACAGGAGTAAGAGGGTCATCTTTTCCGTAATAGTTACCCTTACGCTTACCGAATGCATCTATACCGCGCAGCAGGGCTTTTACTGGTATAACAGCGGTGTTCATTATGTATTTATGCACAGCGTGATGTTTACGATGACGGCGGTTATGGTACTTCTTTTCAGTGAGAAGATTACCGCGGTACGTATCATTTTGTGTCTCACACTCACTTTTCTTGCATTCGTCTGTGCGGGAGCAAATTTTGTAACCTGCATACAGGGACTTTTACTTCTCTTCGGATATACGGTGATAGCATTTATCAGAGACAAACGGAAAGCTCTTTGGTACATCCCCGCGATCTTAGTCTATGCATTCGGACTTAAGCTTAACCTGACTGCGCCCGGAAACCTTCACCGCCAGGCTTCATATCAGGGCGAGGGCGCGATCGCGGCAATTGTCGATTCACTTAAGGAAGGCGTGGTAAATACCTGGAAATTCAGCGGTCCTTTCGTTCTCTTACTTATGGTCATAGCAATCCCCGTTATCGGGAGGATGGTCAGAAAGACTTCATTCGGTTTCAGATATCCGGCTTTATTTACCCTTTTATCTTATTGTTTCTATTGCACCGGATATACTTCCAGTTTCTATTCGATGGGAAGTGCGGGATTGTCCAGAACATGGATACCGGTCTGTTTTACATTCCAGATACTGCTGTTTGCAAATGAGATTTACTGGATAGGATATCTGAGACGCAGCGGAATCGCGGATAAGGTTTATTCAATGACCTCCCTCAGGTTCAGGCATTATGTGCTTTACTATGTCTCGGCTTTGGTAATGCTCCTGTTTTCTTTTCACATAACCGCAGACAAGATCGGTGCGGTATCTTCGTTCGGGGCATATTACTATATCCACTCCGGTGAAGCTTATGCATTCCATGAGGAGTTTCTGGAAAGGGTCAGTATAATAGAAAACTCCGACAGGCATGACGTCGTAGTGCCGGAATATGCCTATAAACCCTGGTTTTTGATCAACAGGGATATATCGGCGGACTGTAATGAAGAGGAAAACAGGATCATGTCCGAATACTTCGGTATCGATGATCTCAGAACCGTTCCCAGGGACGAATATTACGGCAATTAAGAATTTTATAAAAAATCTCAAAAATCTCGTCTTTATGCTTGCATTTCAAAATAGGAAATACTAATATAGGTAATGTCGATTAGCACTCAAATTAATTGAGTGCTAACAAAAGAAAACGAGCAACGCATATATATGCGTCAAGAAGGAGGCAATAATATGAAGTTAGTACCTTTAGGTGACAGAGTAGTCCTTAAGGCAGTAGCTGCCGAAGAGACCACCAAGTCCGGAATCATCCTTGCAGGAGCAGCAGGAAAAGAAAAGCCCTCACAGGGTGATGTAGTTGCTGTAGGCCCCGGAATCACCGCTGACGGCAAGGAAGTCAAGATGGAAGTTAAAAAGGGCGACAGAGTAATCTATCAGAAATATGCCGGAACAGAAGTTAAACTTGAAGATGACGAGGAGTACATTGTTGTTAAGCAGAACGATATCCTCGCAATTGTAAAATAACGGGAGGCGCATTTTAAAATGGCTAAACAGATCAAATACGGCGCTGAGGCACGCCAGGCACTTGAAAACGGTGTTAACAGCCTCGCAAATACTGTCCGCGTAACACTCGGACCTAAGGGAAGAAATGTTGTTCTCGACAAGAGCTACGGCGCTCCCCTTATCACCAACGATGGTGTTACCATCGCAAAAGAGATCGAACTTGAGGACGGCTTCGAGAACATGGGCGCACAGCTCGTTAAGGAAGTTGCCACCAAGACCAACGATGTAGCAGGTGACGGTACCACCACCGCAACCGTACTCGCTCAGGCAATGATCAATGAAGGAATGAAGAACCTCGCTGCAGGTGCTAACCCCATCATCCTCAGAAAAGGTATGAAGAAGGCTACCGAGGTTGCGGTTGAAGCGATCAAGTCAATGAGCCAGAAGGTCAACGGCAAGGAGCATATCGCTCGTGTTGCTGCCATCTCCGCAGGAGATGATGAAGTAGGCCAGATGGTTGCGGACGCTATGGAGAAGGTTTCCGGAGACGGCGTAATCACCATCGAGGAGTCCAAGACCATGGCAACCGAGCTTGATACCGTTGACGGTATGCAGTTCGACAGAGGATATATCTCAGCTTACATGGCTACCGATATGGACAAGATGGAAGCTGTTCTCGACAATCCTCTTATCCTTATCACCGATAAGAAGATCTCTAACATTCAGGAGATCCTTCCCCTTCTTGAGCAGATCGTTCAGGGCGGAAGAAAGCTCCTTATCATCGCTGAGGATGTTGAAGGTGAGGCTCTTACCACCCTTATCGTTAATAAGCTTCGCGGAACCTTCAATGTAGTAGCTGTTAAGGCTCCCGGATACGGCGACAGAAGAAAGGCAATGCTCGAGGATATCGCTATCCTTACCGGCGGAACCGTTATCTCCTCTGAAGTAGGACTTGAGCTTAAGGATGCTACCATCGATCAGCTCGGAACCGCTAAGAGCGTTAAGGTTCAGAAAGAGAACACCATCATCGTTGACGGTGAAGGCAATAAGAAGGCAATCGCTTCCCGTATCGCTCAGATCAAGAAGCAGATCGAAGAGACCACTTCAGACTTCGACAGAGAAAAGCTCCAGGAGAGACTTGCAAAGCTCGCAGGCGGTGTAGCAGTTATCAGAGTAGGTGCTGCAACCGAGACCGAGATGAAGGAAGCTAAGCTTCGTATGGAAGATGCTCTTGCAGCTACCAGAGCAGCTGTTGAGGAAGGAATCATCGCAGGCGGCGGATCAGCATACATCCACGCATCCAAGAAGGTTGCAGAGCTTGCTGATACTCTCGAAGGAGATGAGAAGACCGGTGCAAGAGTTGTCCTCAAGGCACTCGAAGCTCCTCTTTATCACATCGCTGCTAACGCAGGACTTGACGGAAGCGTTATTGTAAACAAGGTTCGTGAGTCCAAGAAGGGAATCGGATTCGATGCTCTTAACGAAGAGTATGTCGACATGGTTAAGGCCGGAATCCTTGATCCCGCTAAGGTTACCAGAAGCGCTCTTCAGAACGCTACTTCAGTTGCATCAACCCTTCTCACCACCGAGAGCGTTGTATCAACTATCAAAGAGCCCCAGCCTCCTATGCCCGCAGGCGCAGGCATGGGCGGAATGATGTAATTCACGGATTACTGCCACAGATATTAATATTGAAAAGTCCCTGCATGTGCTTGCACAATGCAGGGACTTTTTTTGTGTTTATATAAGCCCTGTGTTAATATGTCCATAGGGGGCTTTTTAGGGGAATAATTATGAAAAACTCTTTAAAAAAGTTATCCTTTTTTATTTCTGAAATCTGAGTTTTATTCTGATATTCTCTGTTCCTTTCATGACCGGATGATGTGTGATGCCGGTGCTTTCTTGATCGAAAGGGGATAGTGTTATGGGATATATGGGTTGTATGTTTTTGCTCACTATTACCTTGGGGCCACTTCTTGTATATTCGGTGGCTTACTTTACGGTGCTTATTGAAAAGCCGGTGATTGTCAGGTCCAGTATTACTGATAATAAGCGCTTTGTGAAGTCACTTAATATCTGCACCAATGTTTCATTCAATATGTGTACGGTTTTGATCTTTTATCTGTGTCAGTTTGTTTTTTACACGGACTATAAATTACCGGCGTATCTGTGGACTGCCGTTGCCGAGATAATAATAATTCCTTTCTGCGAAATACATTTTTACCGGAACGTGTCCGATAAAAGCCTTTCACATATTGTGCTTTTTACCTATCTTGCCAATTTTCTTTCCTTCTCACTGGGCTTTGTTGTGTTTGGCTTTATCGGAAAAATAGTGTACGAAGTTTTAGGACTTGAATTTGGAATCTGCTGACAGGAGGGACTATGAATTATTATATTTTAATGAATGTCGGAATAGCCAATCTCCTGTATCTTATCTTCGGTATTACCGGAGCGCTGTTTATCGTGTCAGGTTTAAATCTTCTGTTAAGACATGCTCTTGTCATGTGGAAAGAATTACATCCTGGAAAAATGGAAACAGGAGTTTTACGCATATTCATCAAGTTTATCAACAGTATATTCGGTTATATATTTATTGCAGTGCTCACAATAATACTGATCCTTGTTATCACGGGTACTCTTGAAAGATCAAATGATCCGAGAACGCAGGCTCCTGATGATCCGCTTTCGGAAAGCATAGAAGAATTCAGGGGAGATGACCTGATTTATGAGGGACAGGAATATCATGAATACAATGGAAGTACATCTTATGATTATTTAGTAAGCAGCGATGGTATCTCCTATCCGTCTCTTATGGCTGAAGCGTTTAATTCATGTGATGGAATAGATAAAACCGAAAAAATCGGCATTTCGGTGGAGGGTTATATTGATCACGGGTCCTTTGGCGGTGTTTTTGGGCTGGATAACTATACTGATGATGAAACATATGATCATATAGTAAGTATTTATACGGGTCAGACAGATATGCTGCGGAATGGTGTGATAAAGGATCTTTCCTCTTTTTTGCCCATAAAGGGAATAGTCGAATATCACGGATCCTGTGAAACGTTGGCGAACACACTGGATTCCGGTACGGATATTTTATCTTATTGGCCCGAACTGTCTTATGTGAAAGCTGACGGATGGGGCCACCGCCCTTCCGCAGAACTTACGGAAAAAACAGCGGTCATATATGCATCATCCATGAACACTAATCTTGAAATACCGGATGCAGAAGAAATAACTGTAATTGGATTGAATGGAACCGTTACCTATACCTGTGATGAATTTGATTATGAGCACGGAACCGGCAGATTTACATATACCATAAGTCAAAACGGAATATTTGATCTGATATCTGAGGTGGGAGAACTCTATGCTGTCAGGGTGACGGATTCAAACGGAGAAAATTATGATCTGGGATATATTCCGTCAGATTCTGAGTATTAATTCAAAAAGCGTCCGCAGATTGCGGACGCTTGGGTTTTATCTGTACAGTTTTCTGTAATTCCTTGGTGAGTATCCTGTGATCTCTCTGAACACCTTATTGAAGGTGGTAGTGGACTGGAATCCTGCCATGAACGCACAATCTGTGATGGATAATCCCTTATCGAGCAGAAGAGATGTGGCGCTCTTTACCCTGATATTGGCCAGGTAGGCCGGGAATGATATGTGCATGTACTGCTTAAACAGTTTCGAGAAATAGAAGGTGCTTATTCCGATATGATTCGCAACCTCCGTCTGTGTGATGGGATTGGATGAATTCTCGGAGATATAATTGCATGCAGCATGTATGTATTGCCATCCTATCCTGGAGGTGTCTTCGGAATCGATAAGAGAGCTGTTGTCCGACATGACATGCTCACCGATACTTACCAGTATCTCATAAACACATCCCTTGCTTCTTGACTCTGCAAACATATCTCTGGATTTTTTGATCCTCTCGATCTCAAATATTCTGTCTGCTATGAATTCGGCAAGGACCGGTTCTTCTTTGACGGATATGTGCTTGCAATCATAGAGAAATCTGGACACGGATAAAAGATCCATGTTGTTCTCCAGGATCAGAGAAGAAAACTGGATGAATATCGCTCCGTTTTTGGGAATCTTGACTGTTTCGTGGATCTGCCTGGGCCATATCAGAAGAACATCTCCGGCATTTAATTTATAGATAGTATCCCCAATCTTGTATTTGCATCCGTCTTTGAGAGCGACGGTAAACTCCGCAGCATTATGCCAATGAGGAGGATAAATCTCCGGTATCTCGTCATTGGTGATGGAGATGGAAGTCGGGGTTTCAAAATGTATTGTTTCCTGAGTGTTTTTATTCATACCTAAATAATAACAAAAAACGGGCAAAACTCAACAAATAAGTAATTCTATAAAACAGGCTGTCGGAATAGAATGAGGTCATGAAAGGATGAACAAAAATGAGAAGCCGTGAGACTGATTTTACAACCGGAAAGCCTTCAAGCCTGATACTGCAGTTCTACTGGCCCCTTCTTATGACCAGTATGCTTCAGCAGTTTTATAATTTTGCCGACACCTGGATCGTTGGTCAGGGACTCGGGGACAATGCACTTGCCGCAGTCGGAAACATGGGCTCACTCTTTTTTCTGATAGTCGGTTTTTCATTCGGGATCGCAAACGGATTCGGGGTTTTGATAGCACAGAGCTACGGTGCGGGAAATATGGAGGCTCTTAAGCACAGAATGGCAGGAGTAATAGAGCTCGGAATCGTGATATCCGTGCTTTTGTCCGGATTCAGCGTAGCGTTCCTTCCGCATGCGCTCAGACTTCTTCAGACAGATGAGATCATCATGGCAGACAGCCTCAAATACGGATATATCATCTTTGGAGGTCTTTCCACAGGTATCTGTTATAACATCTCGGCAGCGGTGCTCAGGGCACTGGGAGACAGTAAGACTCCTCTTAAGGCAATCGTCATTTCATCCGTGCTCAACGTAAGCCTTAACTGCTTTTTCATCTTCGGGATGGGAATGGGAGTTGAGGGGGTTGCGATCGCAACGATCGTAGCACAGGTTTTTTCCGCGGCATTTTGTATCTACAGACTCGGCAAGATTCCCGTTATTCATCTGAAAAAAGAACATTTTAAGAATGAATACAGGGTTTTCTTTGAACTGCTTGCCAACGGCCTTCCCATGGCTTTTATGAATTCCATCACTGCGGTCGGATGCATGGTTGTCCAGTATTTCGTAAACGGCTACGGCGTCGTTTATACCGCAGCTTATGCAGCCTGCAGTAAATACCTAAATCTCTTCATGAATCCTGCCTCCACTGCGGGAAATGCCATGAGCGCCTATACTTCTCAGAATTACGGTGCCGGCAAGTTCAAAAGGATAAGGGACGGCCTTTATGTGGCTTTGTCCATTTCTGCCGTATCGTATCTTCTTCTGGGTTCACTCATGGTATTCTTCCCCGGATTTCTGGCACGTATTCTTTTACAGGGAAATGCACAGATCCGTCTGGCCTGCATATTCCTGCCCAGATGCGGAATAATGATGATCTTTGTCGATGTTCTCTTCGTAGTCAGAAACTGTGTACAGGGAATGGGTAAGCCGATGCTCCCCATGGCATCCGGAATACTTGAAATGATCCTGAGGATATTTGTGATATCATTTTTGATGAGCAGACTCGGATTTAAGGCTACCGCTTATGCCGAGATCAGTGCATGGATAGGCGCACTTATGGTAAACGGTACAGCCCTTCATAAATACCTGGCTCCGCTTGTTGCATCAGACACAGATCCGGAAGAAAACGAAAATGTTTTTCTTACAAAACTGAGAGGTAAACTGCATGGGACACTTCAATAATTTCAAGGTAACCGTATACTGCGTTTCGTCGATCCTTCAGAACATGGATCTCGAAACTCTGGAAAAACAGTACGAATTTATAGAAAAATATGTGGGTCTCGACAAGGTTTATCTCGAGCCTTACAGAGGATCCCATTGGGTTGAGAAAGATAAGATCAGGGAGATTGCGAAGTTTTTCAAAGACAGAAATGTGGAAGTATCCGGCGGTCTTACCACGGTTGTTCCCGATCTTTCCGATGAAGACAAAGATAAGCAGAGACTCTTTGATACATTCTGCTACACGAATCCCAAGATGCGTGAGCATGTTAAGAAGGTATCGGAATACTGTGCAGAGCTTTTCGATGAAGTTATTCTCGATGACTTCTATTTCACAAACTGTACCTGCGAAGAGTGCATAAAAGCAAAGGGTGACAGATCATGGGTTGATTTCAGGAAAGATCTCATGAAGGACGTATCCGAAAACCTGATCGTAGGGCCTGCTAAGAAGATCAATCCTGGTATCAGGATGATCATCAAGTACCCCAACTGGCGTGAATCCTATCATGCGACCGGATACAGACCCGATGTGGAAAAGGACATCTTCGATAAGGTTTATACTGGAACCGAGACAAGAGCAAGCGCATATCAGGATCAGCACCTTCCCACATATCTCAGCTACAGCCTGGTAAGATGGATGGACGATGCTTCGGATAACCGCAATCAGGGAACCTGGTTTGATACCTATCAGTGCTGGCCCATCGACGATTATCTCGAGCAGGGATATCTGTCCGCTTTTGCAAAGCCGGAAGAGATCACTCTTTTCCAGTGGACGGATCTGATCGACAACAAACTCGTAACGCCTCTCGGACTTCAGTTTTCGAGAATAGATAAAATGCTGGACAAGACCGGAAAGCCCGTCGGAATTCCCGCATATATTCCCTATGCATCGCAGGGTGAAAACCATGTCGAGGATTTCCTCGGAATGCAGGGAATAGCCCTTTACCCTACCACCGTATTTCTCAGGGAGGGAAGCGTTCTTGTAACCGAGAGTTCTCTTTATGATAAGGAGATATTCGGAAAACTTAAGTCATTCATGATGGCCGGCGGAAAGGTATTTGTTACTCCCGGATTTATGGCGAAAGCTCCCGCTGAAGAGTGGAGGGAGATAAGCAGCGCATATCTGACCGGAAGAAAGCTTTCCGTAACCAGATACTATAAGACCGACGATCCCGCAGGATATCTTGAAGATGTTTCTCCGGTTTCTTTTGCGGATATTCAGCATTCAAACAATCTTTCCTGGTCGCTTCTTAACGGAGGTGCGGGAGAGTATCATTCCACCCTTTTCCTGAAGGATACTTACGGAAAGGGAAAGATGTTCCTTGTCAACGTGCCTGAGAATCCTTCGGACCTTTCAAAGATCCCGGGCTGGGCAATGGATGCGGTAAAGCAGGAGTTTAATTATGACGGCATCTATGTCACTGCTCCCAATGTATCGATCTTCCATTATGACAACGGAACCTTCATTCTCTATGCGCATGTGACGGGGCATGCTCATCCCGTTCGTGCCACGATCCACATTCAAAGCGAAAATGCTAAGCTTCTTCAGTACTTCGCCCCCTGGACGCCTTCCGGCGAAAAAGAGATCGAACTTACCGCGAAGTCTATGCGCTACGATCTTAAGCGGGTTACCGAAATGACGGGTGAAGTTGTTTTAAATCCCGGCGAGTTCTACGAATTCAAAGTTACAAAAGAGTAAAAAAATCAAATTGCCGGTTGACTCATTTTGAGAATTTTTATAGAATACTTTTGTACAAGTAAATTGTTCAAAAGTGATATGGAGTAAGTGAAATGAAGAACGGTAATGAATTTGACGCATTAAAGCTTTGCAACCAGGTTTGTTTTCCACTTTATGCCTGCTCAAAGGAACTGGTAAGACAGTATGGCCCTTATCTGAAGCGGCTCGACCTTACATATACCCAGTACGTGGTAATGATGGTTATGTGGGAGAAAGAGGTGGCTACATCGAGAGAACTGGCCGAATGTACGCATCTTGATTACGGTACGCTGACTCCCGTCTTAAAGAGACTGGAGCTTGCCGGATACATATCAAGGGAACGTTCCGATGAAGACGAGAGACTTCTTATACTCAGGCTTACCAAGGATGGAAAGAAACTCAAATCAAGGGCCGTAAATATACCCGGAGAGATTGCCCGGAAGGTTGGCCTTACAGAAGAAGAGTTTAAGACTCTTTATGTACTCACTTACAAAGCACTTGCGAACATGGAATCTATCAACTAAGCGGCATTGGAGGAAAGAATATGGCAAACGTATATGATTACAAAGTAAAAGACAGGTCCGGCAATGAAGTAAGTTTAAGCGATTATGCAGGAAAGGTACTTCTTATTGTAAATACCGCAACAGGATGCGGCTTTACTCCTCACTATGAGCCCCTTGAGGCTATGTACAAAGATCTGAAGGACAAGGGATTTGAGATTCTCGACTTCCCCTGCAACCAGTTTGCAAATCAGGCACCCGGGGATGAGGAGGAGATCCATCAGTTCTGCACCATGAAATTCGGAACCGAATTCCCTCAGTTTGCAAAGCTTAATGTTAACGGTGAAGAGGCAGATCCTCTTTTCGTTTATCTCGCAACCCAGAAGCCTTTTGCGGGATTCGGCAAGGGAATCAAGAATGCAGCACTCTCCAAGTTTACCGAGATGAACAATAAGGCATTCGGAGATAAGGCATATATCAAGTGGAACTTTACCAAGTTCCTTGTAGACAGGGAAGGCAATGTTATCGCTAGATTCGAGCCCACCGTTGATATGGGCGATGTCAGAAAAGCGGTCGAAGATCTTCTCGGATAATTATTTGCACAGATCAGGAAGGGGAAAACATGGATAAGATAAAATGGGGAATTTTAGGAACCGCAAATATCGCAAGATGGGCAACCATACCCGGAATAAAGCAGGCTGAGAACGCCGAGCTTTATGCGATAGCGGGCAGAAATCCGGACAAGGCCGCTAAATACAGGGAAGAGTTCGGATTTGAGAAAGCTTACGGAAGCTATGACGAGCTCATTGCAGATCCGGATGTACAGGCTGTTTATATTCCCCTTCCAAACGATCTGCATCTTAAGTGGGTGACTGAGGCACTTAAGAACAAGAAACATGTTCTCTGTGAAAAGCCTCTTGCGCTCAATGCCGGGGAAGCAGAAGAGATGTATAAGACCGCTGAGGAAAACGGCGTATATCTCATGGAGGCTTATGCATATCTCCACAGTCCTTATGTGGAGAGTCTGAAAAAAGATATCGAAAGCGGGATCATAGGTGATGTGGATTACATAGAATCCGCATTCATCACTCAGGGGTACAAGGAAGATTTCCGCCTTCACAAAGAATTCGGAGGCGGTGCAATGTACGACCTCGGCTGCTATTGCACTACCATGATATTAACCCTCATAAATTCCGACCCCGAAATGGTCAAAGCCGTTGCGGAGTTCTCGGATCTCGGGGTTGATCTGAATACCTCAGCGATCATGAGATTTAAGAACGGAGTAAGAGCTTCTTTCAACATCGGAATGATCCTCGGAGAAAATACAAACTCAAGATATGACAGACTCTATATCCACGGAAGCAAAGGATGTATCAGATCCGAAGTCGAATACAATCAGGAAGGATGCGTAGGATATTTTGTCTGCAACGGCGACGGATGTTTTGAGAGAAAACTGAATGTTCCTCATAACTACAAACTTGAAATAGAGCAGCTCGGAAGATGCATAACGGACGGCGAAAAGCCCCACATCACACCCGAGTTTTCACTTAAGAACGCACGCCTTATCGATACGGTATTAAAAGAAATCGGCTTTTAATTTAACGCAGGGACTTACATATGTCCAAGGGGTGGCGTGGACATGCAAGTACATCCGTGTACTTGCGACCATGTCTTTCAGACTTCCTGTCTGCGAATGCATAAGCTGTCGAGACTTCGATTTCTGCGAAAAAATGCGGCCGCCCGGCCCGAACGAAGTGAGTGGCCTCGCGTCATGAGCCGAAACGTGCCTTGTGAAGCATTTCCGCCTGAAATCGAAAAGCGAGACAGTTATGCGTCGCGGCAGGACCCGTGGGACAGATGCAAGTCCCTGCGAGTTTTATAACTAAGGAGGGTATTTCCATGAAGAAAAAGGCGCTGTTTATTGGGGGAACAGGCACTATCAGTACGGCAGTCGTTAAGAGACTTGTCAACGAACTTGACTGGGAGGTATGGGTTTTAAACAGGGGAAACAGAAACGATGTCCTTCCCGCAAGCGTTCACAGCATTGTATGTGATGTGAACGATGAGAGTGCCGTGCTTGAAAAGATCGGCGATATGACTTTTGACTGTGTGTGCGAATTCATCGGATTCCATGTATCGCAGGTTGAAAGAGACTATCGGATCTTTAAAGATAAAACAAATCAGTATATCTATATCAGTTCCGCATCCGCTTATCATAAGCCGGCTGCGAACTATATCATCACCGAGGGAACATCCCTCGCTAATCCCTATTGGCAATATTCAAGAGACAAGATTGAGTGCGAAGAATTCCTCATGAAAAAATACAAAGAGGAAGGCTTCCCCGTGACCATAGTTCGTCCGAGCCATACATATGGTGAGAGAAATGTTCCTCTCGGAGTTCACGGAAAGAAAGGTTTCTGGCAGGTTATTAAGAGAATGCAGGAAGGAAAACCTGTCATCATTCAGGGAGACGGATCCAGCCTCTGGACCCTTACATGGAACGCTGACTTTGCAATCGGATATACCGGACTTATGGGAAACAGACATGCGATCGGTGAAGCATTCCAGATAACTTCCGATGAAGCACTTACCTGGGATCAGATATATAAGACCATTGCTGATGTACTCGGAGTTAAGCTGAATGCTTATCATGTATCCACAGATTTCCTGCGTGCTGTCGGAGATAAATACGGATTTGATTTTACCGGATCACTCCTTGGAGATAAGTCGGTATCTGTTATTTTCGATAACAGTAAGCTAAAGAGAGTTGTTCCCGATATGGCTACCAACGTCAGATTCGATATGGGTGTAAAGATCGCGCTTGATTATGTATTGTCCCATCCCGAATGTCAGGTAGAAGATCCCGAATTCGATGAGTGGTGTGACCGCGTGATCGCTGCGGTTGAGAAGGCAAAGGAGTCGGTATGAGACTTGGAACATCATCTCCTTTAAGACATAATTCTCCCGAAGAGTGGGTCCAAAAGCAGATCGGACTAGGCTGCTCTGCGGTTGTTTTTCCTGTTCAGAGTAATGAACCGGAAAAGAAGATAATCGCATATAAGGAAGCTGCGGAAAAAGCAGGGCTTTCGATTGCCGAAGTCGGAATATGGAGAAATGCTCTTGCCGCAGATCCGGATGAGCGCAAAGCAAATATGGATTACTGCGTAGAACAGCTTCGCCTTGCCGATTTCCTCGGAGCAAGATGTGCGGTTAACGTGGCAGGTTCTTTCGGACGGATATGGGACGGAGGATATAAAGAAAATTTCACACAGGATGCGTGGGATAAGACCGTTGCCATGGTAAGGGATGTTATTGACAGAGCAGATCCTAAAAATACCTGGTTTACCCTTGAGCCCATGCCGTGGATGATCCCGACGGGACCGCGTGATTACCTTAAGCTGATAGATGCGGTTGACCGCGACAGATTTGCGGTTCACATGGATGTTATCAACATGATAAATTCCGCGGACAGATATTTCCATGCGGATGAATTCATAGATGAGTGTGCGGATCTTCTCGGAGACCGTATCAGAAGCTGCCATATCAAGGATGTTCACCTCGGCAGTGCATATACTCTCAGACTTGAAGAGTGCGGACCGGGTGACGGCGAGTTTCCCTTAAGACATTATGCAGAGAGGATGGATGAGATTGACCACGATATGCCCGTCATCTTAGAGCACCTTGATTCCGATGAAAAATATATCATGTTCATGGGTTATCTTAAGGAGGAATTAAATGGCTTATACAAGGATATCTGATGCAAATGAGATCACTGCCAAGTACATGGATTCCATTCTCTTCGAACAAAGACTGATCGATTCCGCAGTTGCGGATACATCAACCGAAATCTGGGGAGAGACCTTTGACAGCCCCGTTCTTACTCCCGCATTTTCACATATAGGTCAGCTGGAGGGAAGGGAACTTACGGGACTTGAAGAATATTCCATCGCCGCTAAAAACTGCAATATTTTGAATTTCTGCGGAATGATGGAAAACGACATGTTTAAGAAAATCGCAGATACCGGTGCGAAAACAGTACGTATCGTTAAGCCCTATGCCGATAACGGTAAAGTCCGGGATCAGTTTGCATATGCAGAGAGCGTGGGAGCATTCGGAATCGGAATGGATATAGACCACATCTTCGGAGAAAACGGCCTCGATGTCGTAGTCGGAGAGGAGATGGCTGTTCAGACAACCGATATGCTCAGATCCTATGTGGAGTCCACAAAGCTTCCATTTGTCGTAAAAGGGGTTTTAAGCGTATCCGATGCTCTTAAATGTGCGGAGATAGGTGCTAAGGGAATAATCGTAAGCCACCATCACGGAAGACTTCCCTATGCGGTGCCTCCCATGATGATCCTTCCCGAGATAAAGGATGCTCTCGAAGGCAAGGATGTTAAGATATTTGCAGATTGCGGAATCGAAAGCGGAGCTGATGTATATAAGGCTCTGGCACTTGGTGCCGACGGCGCGGCTGTCGGAAGATCGATGATGCCCTCTCTTGAAAAAGAAGGAGCTCCCGGAGTGGAGAAATTCCTTAATAAGGTTAAGAGTGAGCTTCGCTTTGTCATGAGCTGCACGGGCTTTGACAAGGTTTGCAATATCGACGATTCTGCGTTATATTAATTTCATGCAAAAAGTCAATGGGGACAGTTTCCACAGGAATACTGTCCCCGTTTGCATATATGCGATATATTCAGGAAATTTAAAAAATTTTAATTTAATCATAGTTTCCACGGAAAACTGAATAATGCCCGTTATTTCAGGGGTAAAAATGAATTTTTATACAAAACGTTTTCTGAGGTTTCCAAAATCCTACAAATAAGCATTTTTTCGGCTTTTCTGTAAATTTTTTTGTGATATAGTCTTAATGTTATGGACTCAGAGAGGATAAACGAACGGACTTCCGATTATGATGTCGAATATATCAGGGATGAGAAGGGACGTCTTAAGAAATCGGCCCGTTACAAAGGCCCTGACTTTTATTATGTCCTCCCCGAGGATGTCAGAAAAAAAGCCCGTAATATTCTCGGCGTATTCATATTAATGGAGATCGTATTTACGATGATCCCTCTTTTGATACCCGATCCGCTCATGCATAAATGGTATACATCCGCGCCGCTGATCATGTGTCTGCTCGGAGATGTACATCTGATCATGGGTTTTGTCACATTTCTTACCGCAAAGGAACCTTTGAAGAGGGAAGATACAAAGCACGGTTTTGAGAGAATAGCTATCTGGGCGTTCCTTAATACGATGTTTTCTTTTATATCACTTGTCTGCCAGATCGTATGGCATGTCAGGAACGGTTTTGAGATCCGTAATACCGTAATAACCGTAAGCTGCGCATTTTTGTTTGTTTTTGCCGTACTTGCCGGCAAGGCCAAGGGATGCGCCGAGGCAAAGGAAAACGGATAACATTCACCGCAGAGGTGTGTTATATTTTCGATCTTATGTCGAAAGAAATGCTTATTAGGAGGATTAGAAAAAATGAAAAGCAAGAAATTATTGGCTCTGCTTCTTTCAGCCGGAATGACGCTTTCCATGATCGCAGGTTGTCAGAACAATGCGAATGTGGACGTTCCCGATACTGAAACCGAGCAGGAGCAGGGACAGGAAGGTGAAGTGACCGAGCCTGTTCAGACCGCTGAGGGGGACACTACCATTGTTTATGCAACATCAACATTCGGTCAGAAGTTCAGCCCTTTCTTCGTTACCACTGCTTACGACCAGGAGATCGTAGATCTCACTCAGGGAACCATCTGCGCTACCGACCGTGGCGGAGCTGTTATCAATGACGGTATCGAAGGACAGGACGTTGTTTACAACGGAACTACTTATAACTATAAGGGACTCGGCGACATCGAGGTTGTTCAGAACGCTGACGGATCAGTTGATTACAACATCACCATGAGAGATGATGTTAAGTTCTCTGACGGAACTCCCGCAACTATCGATGATCTTATTTTCTATATGTATGTAGTAAGCGATCCTACTTACGACGGATCAGCTACTCTTTATGCACTTCCCATCGAGGGAATGGCTGACTACCGCGGAGGTATGGATTCCAGAGGAAACGTTATTTTCGCAGCAGGTGAAGAGGGATATGAAGAGACCGACCTTTACACCGAAGATCAGTACAATGCTTTCTGGGATTATTACAACAACAACGCAGGCGCTGACTTTGCTCAGGAGATCGTTGATTACTGTATCGCTAACGGATACAACGATGCTTCCGATTCAGTAGCTGCTTGTGCTGCAAACTGGGGCTTCGAGCTTGAGGATGATGCTACCGCTCAGGATTTCTGGGACACCATCGTAGCTTCTTATGATTCTGCTGAAGAAGCTGAGTCTGTTGAGTCTGCAGGTTCTACCAGACTTCAGCTTACCATCGCTGCACTCGGTGCAGAGTATGAGACCGGTGTATCTACCGGTGAGACCGCCGATCACATTTCAGGTATTATTAAGACCGGTGACTACAGCCTTACCATTCACATGACCGAGTATGATGCTCCCGCTATCTATCAGATCGCCGGTGCTTTCATCACTCCCATTCACTATTACGGAGATCCTTCTCTTTACGATTACGACAACAACAGCTTCGGCTTCGTAAAGGGTGACCTTTCCGGAATCAAGGCAAAGAACAGCGAGCCCCTCGGATGCGGTGCTTATTCCTTCGAAGGATATTCAAATGGCGTTGTTACTCTTAAGGCTAACCCTTATTACTATCAGGGACAGCCTAAGACCGACTACCTCCTTTTCCAGGAGTCTGTTGATTCTGACTATGTTCCCGGTATTGTAACCGGATCCTTCGATATTGCAGTTCCTTCCATCAGCGATGATGTTGTTAAGGCTATCAAGGACGCTAACAGCGGAGATCTTGTAGGAGACACCATTACCACCGTTCTTGTAGACTATCGTGGATACGGATATCTCGGAATTAACGCTGATCTTGTTAATGTAAACGGTGAGCCCGGTTCAGAGGCTTCCAAGAATCTTCGTAAGGGATTCATGACCCTCTTCTCAGTTTATCGTGATACCGTTATCAATTCTTACTACGGAGATCGTGCCGGTGTTATCCAGTATCCTATCTCCAACACTTCATGGGCAGCACCTCAGCCTGCAGATGAAGGATATGTTACCGCTTACTCTGTAGACGTTGACGGAAATGCAATCTATGACGCATCAATGAACGAAGAGCAGCGTTATGAAGCAGCTAAGGAAGCTGCAATCGGTTTCTTCAAGGCAGCAGGATTCAACTATGATGAAGCTACCGGCCAGTTCACCGATTTCACCGAGACTTATGAAGTAATGATCCCCGGACAGGGACAGCAGGATCACCCTGCATACGGTGTTGCAGTAGCAGCATCCGAAGTTCTTGAGAGTATGGGAATCAAGCTTCAGGTTAACGACGTAGGAACTTCAGTTTGGAACAATGCACTTGAGTCCAACACCGCTATGATGTGGGCTGCAGCTTGGCAGGCTACTCAGGATCCTGATATGACTCAGGTATACTCAAGTGAGAATGCTCACGGAAACGGAACCAATTCCAACCACTATGCAGTAGACGATGCAGAGCTCGACGAACTCATCGCTGCAGGACGTGCAAGCGCTGATACCGAAGAGAGAAAGGCTATCTACAAAGAGGCAATGGAACTCATCATGGATTGGGGCTGCGAGCTTCCTCTTTATCAGAGAAAGGATTGCACCACCTTCTCCACTGAGCGTATCGATATCGATACCATCGCTCAGGATATGACTCCTTACTGGGTATGGCATGCTGAGATCCACACCATGGCTACCAAATAATCAGTTCTAAATCTAATCATTCATCCGGTTGGAGAGGAGCTCATGCTCCTCTCCGGGCCGGTTTTAGAAAGCAGGATTTTTAAAATGGCTAAGTTTATAATCAAACGATTATTGTACAGCGTACTCATTCTTTTCTTCGTCATGTTCCTCATCTATGTGCTGATGTATAACATGCCCATGAGCTTTGTCGAGACGAAGGCAAGAGAACTCGCATCCCGTCCCGGTGCTACCAAGAGCTATACCGAGTGGCTTGCGGATCTTAATGCGCAATACGGAATGGATAAGGGCGTAGTACAGGGTTACTTCGTTTGGCTTAGCAGTGCGGTTCGCGGAAACTGGGGAGACAGCTGGCAGTGGACCATCCCTGTTCTCGATAAGTTCAACGATACCGTTTGGTACAGTTTTGCTCTCGGACTTGTTTCTTTTATCTTTGAAGTTATAATTGCAATACCGCTTGGAATAACAGCGGCCAAAAAGCAATACAGTTTCACGGATTACTTTACTACCGTCGTCGCCATGGTAAGTATTTCGTTACCTACATTCTTCCTGGCGACACTTCTTAAATATGTATTTGCGGTCAAACTCGGGTGGGTGGATCTAACCGGTATGCAGGGCCGTGATTATCAGTTCTTATCTACTTTTGGAAAATTCCTGGATTTAGCGAAACACTTCATCCTTCCTGCCGTAACTCTTACGGTTATCGGAATCGGAAGCCTGATGCGCTATACCCGTACAAATATGCTGGAAGTTCTTAACTCCGATTACATCAGGACTGCCCGTGCAAAGGGCGTTCCTGAGAAAAAGGTTATCGGAAAGCATGCTTTCAGAAATACACTTATTCCTCTTGTAACCATGCTTGGCGGAATGCTTCCCAGCCTCTTCGCCGGAGCTCTCATTACCGAAACGCTCTTCGGTATCAGAGGAATCGGCTATGCTTCATACTATTCAATGACACAGGCGGACATTCCGTTTATTATGTTCTATCTCGCATTTATCTCGGTTCTGACACTTCTCGGAAACCTGATCTCCGATCTGCTTTATGCAGCGGTTGATCCCAGAGTGCGCCTGAGCTGATATATATAGAATAGAAAAGGAATAATAAGAGACATGGCTTCATATAATTTAAATGAAATATTAAAAGCGAAGGCCGGACGCACCGGTAATCAGGTCGCTGCCAGACTTGACGACGTTGCCCGTGTTAAGGTTCTCTCTCCCGGCAGACAGGTCTTCAAGAGATTTATCAGAAACCGTCTTGCCGTATTCGGAAGCGTTCTTCTGATCATAATGTTCGTATTCTCTTTCCTGGGACCTATTTTTTATCACTGCGGCCAGAAAGAGATCTTCTATAAATACGATTCTCAGAATATTAATTATGCTCTGGCCAAGGAAGTGACCACCTACACCGGTTATTCGGTATCTGCTGATATTACCGTTCCCAGATCTATAACCACTTCCGTTAACAGTGTGGCAAAGAGTCTCATTGCTTCAGGGGAAGATGCTGCGATCATCACTTCCGATGAAGGATCATTTCTTCTCAGCAGAGTTAACGATGATGTCTTCGTTCTTTCTTCCGTAGATGCATCCAAGATTGCATCCGTCGGTGAAGGAAGCTCTCTGGTCGGTGTCTATGATATGTTGGGCGGAAGCATCAGTTTTGCCGGACAGGAGATTGAAGGCCTGCTCGAAGCACTCACGAATAATTTCAGCCGCACCGGCGGATCATTCACATATGAAGGAGTCAGATATTTGTATGAGAAGGATGTTGCCAAATCATACAACATCTATTCCGAACTGGATGGTGTGGTTCTGTTTGATAATTCGCTTCCCGAGTCTTTTGCGGATGCGTTTGAAAAGGCTGCCGAGAATAAAGCTTATTCTTTTGCGGTAAGCGGTAAGACCTATTATCTCGTCGGAACCAATTCCGGATACGATGCATATTCGGCAGGCAGTGCATCCGATGCGATGATCTATACCAAGCTTACATTCAACGCCATTTCATCAGACGTTAAAGTAACCGATTCTCTTAAAGCAAATACACTTCTTCATATCACTGACGGAAAAACTTTTGATGTTGACGGCAAGTCTTACAAAGTAACTGAATCCGAAGGAATCCTTATACTTCAGGACGGTGACGGAAATGAAGTAGCCGAGCTTTCCAATTTCTCCGTTAGAAGATATACAGGTGAAGACAGTATTGAATATGCATTGAAAAAGGAACTTGAAGCTCTTGTTACCGAAATGGCTGAGACAGGTTCCAAGAACGAGACCCTTGTATATAATCTCCCTTATCAGGATGAAAACGGTCTTTATGTATATGATGAGGACGGAAATCTTCAGTATTCCGAAGCTGAACTGAAGATCACCAAGAAAGATACAGGAGAATATGTCATCAACTGTGATCAGGTGATCTACGTCATCGATATGTTTGCTTCATCATCCAAAGAACATGTTCTCGGAACAGACGGCGATGGATTCGATGTTCTTGCAAGAATCATGTACGGCGGACGTGTATCACTTATGGTAGGTTTCGTAGTTGTCTTCCTTGAGATCATCCTTGGAGTAATCATGGGCGGTCTTGCAGGATACTACGGCGGATGGGTTGATAACCTTATCATGAGACTGGTAGATATTTTCTACTGCCTGCCTTCACTTCCCATTATGATCATCCTCGGTGCAACGATGGATTCACTGAGAATGGATACATACGTAAGACTGCTGATCATGATGGCTACACTGGGATTCCTCGGATGGGCAAGCGTTGCACGTATGGTGCGCGGACAGATCCTCTCACTTCGTGAACAGGAATTCATGACCGCTGCAGAGGCAACCGGAATCAGAGTCCGTAAGAGGATCTTCAGACATCTTATTCCCAACGTAATGCCACAGCTGATCGTCATAGCGACCATGGGTATGGGTTCTGTCATTCTTACAGAATCCACGCTTTCGTTCCTGGGTCTTGGTGTTAAGCATCCTTTGGCAACATGGGGAACGATCATCAACTCGGTTTCATCCGCAACCGCAATGGCTCACTACCAGCACATCTGGATACCCGTTGGTCTTCTTATCTGCCTTACGGTCATTGCATTTAACTTCGTAGGTGACGGATTAAGAGATGCATACGATCCCAAGTCCAAGAGATAACAGTAATAAGCTTTAGTAAGAGGTTTATCATGGCTGATAACAAAGATAAAGTAGAAAAGAAAGAAGAAAAAAAGTCATCTTCTTATATATCCGCTAAAGAATCCAGAAAGATATCCAAGTTTAACCGTAAGGTTACCAAGAAACTTGAAGCGGACAGAGCAAATGCCAAGAAGGATCCTTCACTTTATACGACCAAGATGAAGGATGAGAACAACGTTGTCGAGTTCGATAATGTCTGCACTTACTTTTTTTCCGACGTTGGTGTCGTAAAAGCGGTTGACGGGATCAACTTTAATATTCCCAAGTGTTCGACCGTAGGAGTCGTAGGAGAGTCGGGATGCGGAAAGTCCGTAACCAGCCTTTCGCTCATGCAGCTTCTCCAGAGACCCAGCGGACAGACCGTGGGCGGAGAGATCCGTTTTAATCTCGGCGACGGAACCGCATACAATATCGTAAATACTCCTACTGCCAAAATGCAGGAGATCCGCGGAAACAGAATCTCAATGATCTTCCAGGAGCCCATGACAAGCCTTAATCCCGTCTTTAAGATCGGAATGCAGGTTAACGAAGTTCTCGAACTTCACCATC
This sequence comes from Lachnospiraceae bacterium, assembly GCA_018056425.1. GTDB lineage: Bacteria > Bacillota > Clostridia > Lachnospirales > Lachnospiraceae > AC2028. The sequence continues at coordinate 51,743 of JAGPFR010000004.1, read as the reverse complement.
CCGAGATGACCAAGGAGCAGATAAAGGCCCGTACTCTCGAGATGCTTGAGATGGTAGGTATCGCCAATAAAGAGGGCGTATATGAGATGTATCCTCACGAGCTTTCCGGCGGTATGAGACAGCGTGTAATGATCGCGATAGCTCTTGCATGCAGCCCCGAGCTTATCATCGCAGACGAGCCCACCACAGCTCTCGATGTTACCATTCAGGCACAGATCCTTGATCTTCTTGCAGACCTTAAGAACAAGATCAATTCATCCATTATGCTCATCACCCATGACCTGGGTGTTGTTGCCAGCATGGCTGATTATGTTGTTGTTATGTATGCGGGACGCGTTATCGAAAAAGGAACCGCGGATGATATATTCCATCATCCCGCACATCCTTATACCATCGGACTTATGAAGTCCAAGCCTGTTGTAGGTAAGAAGGTTGATGCGCTTTATAACATCGAAGGAAGCGTTCCCAACCCCGTAGATATGCCGGACTATTGCTACTTCCGTGACCGCTGCGAAATGCAGTGCGAAAGATGTAAAGCAAAGGTAGGCGAAGCAGGAGGAGATTATCCCCCTGAGATCAAGATCTCCGATACCCACTTCGTATCATGCTACAGATTTTTTGATGAAGGCGAAGTTATCGGATACCCCAAGACCGTAAATGCGGAGGAGCTTTTAAAATGAGCGAAGTAAAAGATCAGATGCCGTTTGAAGGCGCTGAAAAAGACAGTGAGAATCTTCTTGTAGTCAAGAATCTGAAGAAGTACTTCCCCATCAAATCAAGCTTCTTTAAGATGAACATAGGTAATGTAAAGGCAGTCGACGGTGTTTCTTTTGTTATCAAGAAGGGAACCACCATGGGCCTTGTAGGTGAGTCCGGATGCGGTAAGTCAACAACCGGAAGAACTATCTTAAGACTTCAGGATAAAACCGACGGAGAGGTTTATTTTGACGGACAGGATATCTTCAAGTTATCCAAAGAAGAGTTGAGAAAACTCCGTCCCAGGATCCAGATCATTTTCCAGGATCCCTATTCAAGCCTTTCTCCAAGACTTCCCATCGGCGAGATCATTGCAGAGGCAGTAAGAGAGCACGGCATTGTTCCCAAGGAAGAGCTTGACGATTACGTTACCAGAGTAATGGAAGCCTGCGGACTTCAGGAGTGGCACAAGAACCGCTACCCTCACGAGTTCTCCGGCGGACAGCGTCAGAGAATCTGTATCGCAAGAGCACTTGCACTCAATCCGGATTTCATTCTCTGTGACGAGCCCGTATCTGCACTTGATGTATCCATTCAGGCTCAGATCATCAACCTGCTCAGAGAACTTCAGAAAGAGTTCGGACTGACATATCTGTTTATCTCACATGATCTTTCCGTTGTAGAACATATATCCGACACCGTAGGTGTTATGTATCTCGGAAACATGGTTGAGTATGCGGAGACCGAGAAGATTTATTCAAATCCTCTTCACCCTTACACAACCGCACTCTTTTCCGCGATTCCCGTCCCCGATCCGGATTACAAGATGAACAGGATCGTCCTTCAGGGCAACATCCCTTCACCCGCAAATCCTCCTTCGGGATGTAAATTCCATACAAGATGCGATAAGTGTATGGAGATATGTAAAAACAAAGCACCCGAAATGATGGAAGTAGAGCCCGGCCATTTCTGTGCCTGCCATTTGTATGATAAAACTATCTCTGCGGAAAACAAGGAGACTAAGGAGAATTAATTAATGCAGAAGTTTAAAGATCTCCCTTATGAGAGAATCGATTCCGATAAGGCGGTAAAAGAATATACCGAACTTACCGAGGCGCTTAAGAATGCGAAGAGCTTTGAAGAAGCCTGGGCGGTTCATGAGAAAGTAACCGAGCTTTCCAATCACTTTTTTACCGAATTTACCATAGCTCATATCCGTCACGATGTTGACACCACGGATAAGTTCTATGATGCGGAGAATGATTATTACGATGAAGTAACTCCGCTGTTTTCAAACTGTAACAACAAATATATCAAGGTTCTTTATAATTCACCTTTCAGAGCTGAGTTCGAAGAAAAGCTCGGCCCCGTCGCATTTAAGAGCATGGAGCTTTCCATCAAATCATTTGATGAGAAGATCATTAAGCTTGCTCAGGAAGAGAATGAGCTTATCAGCCGTTATACCAAGCTCATCGCTACCGCAAAGATTCCTTTCGAGGGTGAAGTATATAACCTCAGCCTCATGAGAAAGTTCGCTATCGACTCGGACAGAGAAGTAAGAAAGAAAGCCTGGAAGGCAATCAGCGAATTCTTCCAAAGCAAAACCAGCGAAATCGACGAGATCTACGATAAGATGGTTGCCAACCGTACCAAGCAGGCAAAGGAGCTCGGATATGAGAATTACATTCCTCTAGCCTACATGCGTATGAACAGAAACAGCTACGGACGTGAGCAGGTTGAGAATTTCAGGAAGCAGGTTAAGGAAGCATTCGTTCCCCTTGCTACCATGATCCATGAGAAGAGACGTCAGCGTATCGGCGTTGACTCACTTAAGCACTACGACAACGAAGTGCATTTCACTCAGGGAAATCCTGCACCCGTAGGAACTCCCGAAGAGATCCTTGCAGCAGGTCAGGAGATGTACAGAGAGCTCTCACCCGAAACCGGAGAGTTCATGGACTTTATGAGAGAGTATGACCTCTTTGATGTACTCGGCAGAAAAACCAAGACCCAGGGAGGATACATGACATTCCTTCCCGATTACAAGGCACCTTTCATTTTTGCTAACTTCAACGGAACCAGCGGAGATGTTGATGTTATCACTCACGAGTGCGGACATGCATTCCAGGGATTTGTTACCAGAAACGATCCTATCCCAGAGCATAATGAGATCACCATGGAGACCGCAGAAATCCACTCCATGTCAATGGAATATTTCACCTACGGATGGATGGAGAAGTTCTTCGGTGACAGAAAAGACGACTATCTTACCATGCACCTTGAGGATTCCATCATCTTCGTTCCCTACGGATGTATGGTTGATGAGTTCCAGCACATCGTATACGAGAACCCTTCAATGACTCCCGCAGAGAGAAAGCAGGTCTGGAAAGAACTTGAGAAGACTTACAGACCTCACCTTGATTATGACGGAGATCCTTTCTTCGGAGAGGGCGGTTACTGGCAGAGACAGGGACACATCTTCCAGAATCCTTTCTATTACATCGACTATGTACTTGCGAGCATCTGTGCAATGCAGTTTAAGGTCAGAATGGATGAGGACTTCAGAGGAGCATTCGAGGATTACCTTAAGCTCTGCAAGCTCTCGGCTACCAAATTCTATGAGCCCATGCTTAAGGAGTGCGGCTTAAGAAGTCCCTTTGAAGACGGTTGCATAGAAGAACTTGTTGAAGCACTTAAAAAGAAAATCTGATATAAAGGCCCGATATGGTATTATAAATGCACCGGAAATCTCCGGTGCATTTTTTTATGGAAGCTTCGGACAGGTGCTTGGTCCTATTGTATCAACCGGACTTTTCGGAGGTATAGATCTGTCCTGGACGCTTCATTTTGTCATCCATATTCTTAGAAGTTTTCTGCATTCCTGGGGGCCTGCCACGGTGCATAATTTTCTCGCTTTTCGGGATCAGGCGGCCATAGAACAATGATAGTTATATCTCATGCCGCAGACCATCGAAGTCTCGAAAATCATGCATCCGTGTCACCCCGCGGAATGCAGAAACCTTCCACATTAGAAAATGACAAAATGAAGCGTCCATACTGTCACCCCCCCTTGACAATCATCGGTATTCGGTATACATTATGTTAAGTAGTTGATGTAAGAGTGGCCATGCGGCCACTCTTACTTGTTTGTTGGGAGGGTGCTTATGGGCAGAGCCGAACAGATAGCTAATAAAGCTGAAGAGCTCCTCGTTCCCGTTACCGAAAGCTACGGCGTATCGGTATACGATGTCGAATATGTCACGGAGAATAACGAAAAATACCTTCGCGCATATATCGATAAGGAGGGCGGAGTAACCATCGATGACTGCGAAAACGTCAGTCGTGCATTTGAAACAAAACTGGATGAATCCGGACTGATCGAAGAACAGTACATTTTGGAGGTTTCAAGTCCGGGCCTCGGAAGAACACTTTCGAAGGACAGACATCTCGAGAAATCGATCGGGCAGTCCGTTGAGATCTCCTTCTACAAACAAATGGTGATCCGCGAGGATGAAGCAAGTTCCATCAAATCCAAATCCATCGCAGGTATTCTTAAATCCTTCGACAAGGACACGGTCACCATAGAAGATTCCGAAACTGAAATCACATCGGTCTGGCAGCGAAATGATATCGCGCAGATCAAGCTGTCTTTGGATTTTTAATAACAGAAAGGGAAAAGGGAAAAACAAAATGAACAGCGAACTTATTGAGAGTCTTAATCTGCTTGCAAAGGAAAAAGGCATAGACAGAGAAGCTATTTTCGATGCTATCGAGAATGCTCTTGTTGCAGGTTGCCGTCAGCTGTATGGCAGAAATGAGAACATCAAGAACATACGTGCAGAGGTCAATCGTGAGACCGGCGATCACCGCATCTATGCGGAGAAGACCGTTGTTGAGACCGCTGATGATGTTATGGACCCTCTTGAGGATATCTCTCTTGAAGATGCACAGGCAATTGCGCCCGATGCACAGATCGGAGACGTTGTACAGGTTGATATCAAGTCAGATGAACTTACCCGTATCGCTGCAATGAGCGCGAAGAACGTCATTCTCCAGAAGATCCGTGAGGAGGAGAGACATGCCGTATTCGATCAGTTCTCAGGCAGAAGAAAGAATGTTGTTACCGGTACCGTTAATCATTATGTAGGAGGCAATGTAAGCCTCAACCTCGGTAAGGCAGACGGAATCCTTGCTGAGTCAGAGATGATCCCCGGCGAGAGATACAGAAACGGAGACAGACTCAAGGTTTATGTTCTCGATGTCAAGTCCACTCCCAAGGGACCCCGCATCAGCGTAAGCCGTACTCATCCCGAGCTTGTAAGATGTCTCTTCGAAAACGAAGTAACCGAGATTTCCGACGGTATCGTAGAGATCAGAAGCATTGCACGTGAGCCCGGCAGCCGTTCCAAGATCGCCGTATGGAGCAACAATCCCGACGTCGATCCCGTAGGCGCATGCGTAGGTATGAACGGAGACAGAGTAGGCGCTGTCGTAAGCGAACTCAACGACGAGAAGATTGACATCGTTTGCTGGGATGACAACCCCGGAAACCTTGTTCAGAATGCACTTTCACCCGCATCGGTAAATGCCGTATTTGCAGATCCTTATGAGAAGACCGCCAAGGTTGTCGTTCCCAATGACCAGCTTTCTCTTGCAATCGGTAAAGAGGGACAGAACGCCCGCCTTGCAGCACGTCTTACCGGCTATAAGATCGATATCAAGTCAGAGTCCCAGGCTAAGGATGCTCCCGGATTCCGTTACGAGGACTACGAGTATTCGGATGATGAGGATGAAGCATTCAACGAAGCAACTGAGGAAGTATCCGAAGAGGAAGTACAGGAATAATGGCATCCGAAGTTTCGAGAACATGCATCGGCTGCGGAGATATTCATGACAAGAAGACGATGATAAGGATCGTCAAAGATCCGCAGGGCATTATTAAGGCAGATGACACCGGACGTGCAAACGGCCGCGGAGCATACATATGCTTAAATGAAGACTGCCTTGAAAAGGCCGTAAAAAAACAGGCTCTCAACAAAGCATTCAAGATGCAGGTTTCGAAGGATACCGTATCGGAAGTATCCGAGTATATCAGAAAAAGACTGGCGGAAAGCTGACCGCCGAAGGAGTTATTACGCAGGACAAAGTATTATCACTTCTTGGAATCGCACAAAAGAGCGGCAACATTGCCGGCGGTGAAACGCAGGTGCTCGAAAGTATTCGGGACGGAACGGCAATGTGCGTTGTGATAGCAGGTGATGCATCCGACGGCTCTAAGAAAATGTATACGGATAAATGCAAATATTATGAAGTTCCGTATGCATATTACGCTGACCGGGAATCTCTCGGCAGGGCTGTGGGCAAAGATCTGCGAAGTGCTCTTGCGGTAAAAGATGAAGGATTGTGTCGTGCGATAATGAAGGCGGCACCTGAGCTTTTTGAGGAGGAATGTTAATTAATGGCAAAACCCAGATTACATGAAATTGCAAAAGAATTAGGCATTAAGAGCAGTGATGTTGTAGCTGCTGCTGTTGAGATGGGAATGGAAGTAAAGTCCCATCAGAGTTCGGTTTCCGAAGAAGAGGCCGATAAACTCAGAGCCAAATTCGGTGCAAAAAATTCAGCAAAGGCTGCGGAAGCACCTAAGCCGGCTCCTGCAGAGAGCAAGGAAGAGAAAAAGCCCGAAGAGGTTAAGGAGAATGTATCTTCCGAGAAGAAGCAGGAAGCTAAACCCGCTCATGGTTCAGGTGATTCTTCTCAGCCCAGAAAGAAGATCATAATCGTAAACAATAAGAACGGTAAGCCTCAGGCTCAGAGCTCTGCAAGCCAGCCTGCAAGGGCTTATACCGGACAGGCCGCAAAACCCCAGCAGGGTGCGGGATATAATCAGGCAAGACCCGGAGTGCAGACAAACAATCGCCCGGGCATGCAGTCAGGAAGACCCGAAGTCAGAAGGATCATCAAGCCTCTGACCGCTCCTTCGGATACCCCTTCCGTAAATATGGTTCAGGATCCCAAGACTGTTCAGAATCCCAGGAAGCCTAAGCCCGAGGTTAATGAGCAGCCCGTTCAGAAGACTCAGGAGCAGAATGCACATGCAAATACCCAGGCTCCCGAAGTAAAGGCTGAGAATAAGCCCGCACCTTCCGAGAGCAATCGTCCTGCAAATAACGATCAGAAGCAGAACCAGGGAAATCGTGATGCAAACCGTTCCATCAGCATCAACGACAGACCCGGACAGCGTTCAAAAGGCGGATATCGCGGAGGAAACGGATATGGCCAGAACAATGCGGAAAAAGGCCAAAACGGCGGGAATTTCAGGCAGAATCAGACAGGGCGCACGAACTCTTTCCAGGGCGCGCAGAACCCTCAGAGGGGCGGTTTTAATGCTGGAGCTCCTGGCAGGGGCTTTTCTGGTGGCGCTGGAAATCAAAGACCAAATGGCAGACCGGGAGCCGGATTCGGAAACGGCAAAGGTGCTGGCGGAGGTAAGATCTTTACCTCAGACGGTCCTACATCGAACAAAGGCGGCCGCGACGCAAGACGCAGGAACGAAGAAAGAAACAGCAAGCACAAGGATATAAATTATAACGAGGAAGAACTGTCTCGCAGCAAGAAGGCAGGACGTTTCATCAAGCCCGAGAAGAAGGTGGAAGAGGTAGTAGAAGAGCAGATCAAGGTTATCACTCTTCCCGATACCATTACCATCGGTGATCTTGCTGCCAAGATGAAGATGAAGGCTTCCGATATCATCAAGAAGCTTTTCCTCACCGGTAAGATCGTTACCGTTAACCAGGAGATCTCTTACGAAGATGCAGAGAACATCGCTATGGAGTATGAGATCCTCTGTGAGCATGAAGTTAAGATCAATGTCATCGAAGAGCTCCTTAAAGAGGACGAGGAAGATACCAGCAAGATGAAGGAGAGACCTCCCGTAGTCTGCGTAATGGGTCATGTTGACCATGGTAAGACTTCGCTCCTCGATGCCATCAGAAAGACTCACGTAACCCAGCGCGAGGCCGGCGGTATTACCCAGGCCATCGGTGCTTATACCGTTGATGTTAAGGGCAAGTCCATTACCTTCCTTGACACTCCCGGACATGAAGCATTCACCGCAATGCGTATGCGTGGTGCCAATTCGACAGATATCGCAATTCTCGTTGTCGCTGCAGACGACGGTGTAATGCCCCAGACCGTTGAGGCTATTAACCATGCCAAGGCAGCAGGCGTAGAGATCATTGTTGCGGTAAACAAGATCGATAAGCCTTCGGCAAATATCGACAGAGTAAAGCAGGAACTTTCAGAGTATGAACTCATCTCCGAGGATTGGGGTGGATCAACCGTATTTGCTCCCGTATCCGCCAAGACCGGTGAAGGACTCGACAACCTGCTTGATATGATCCTTCTTACAGCAGACGTACTTGAGCTCAAGGCCGATCCCGACAGAAAAGCAAGAGGTGTCGTTATCGAGGCACAGCTTGATAAGGGAAGAGGTCCTGTTGCTACCGTTCTTGTACAGAAGGGTACTCTTCACATCGGAGATTTCATTTCTGCCGGTGCCGCACACGGTAAGGTAAGAGCAATGATCAGCGATAAGGGTGAGAATGTTAAGACCGCAGGTCCTTCTACTCCCGTAGAGATCCTGGGCTTAAGTTCCGTACCCGAAGCAGGTGAGGTATTCCTTGCACATGCATCCGATAAGGAAGCTAAGTCCTACGCTGATACCTACACCGCAGAGAATAAGAAGCAGAAGCTTGCAGAGACCCAGGGCCGCATGAGCCTTGAAGATCTCTTCTCCAAGATCAAGGAGGAGAACCTCAAGGAACTTGATATCATCATCAAGGCCGATGTACAGGGTTCTGTTGAGGCACTCAAGGAGTCACTCCTCAAGCTTTCCAATGAAGAAGTTGTTGTTAAGGTCATCCACAGCGGCGTTGGTGCCATCAATGAATCCGACGTCACTCTTGCAGGTGCATCCAACGCGATCATCATCGGATTCAACGTTAAGCCCGACAGCGCAGCCGGAGATAAGGCTGAGCAGGAGAACGTCGATGTCAGATGCTACGATGTCATCTATAAGGCAATCGAGGATGTTGAGCGTGCTATGAAGGGAATGCTCGATCCCGTATTCGAAGAGAAGATTCTCGGACATGCGCAGATCAGACAGATCTTCAAAGCATCCGCTATCGGAAATATTGCAGGTTCCTATGTGCTCGACGGTATCATGCAGAGAGGCTGCAAGGTTCGTATTACCAGAGGAGAGGACACCGTTTACGAAGGAGTTCTTTCATCACTTAAGAGATTCAAGGATGACGTCAAGGAAGTTAAAGAAGGTTTCGAATGCGGACTTGTATTTGACGGTTTCGATGCCATCAAGGAAGAAGACATGGTAGAAGCCTACATTATGGTAGAGGTTCCCAGAACGTGAGAAAAAACAGTATAAAAAATATAAGACTTAATTCCGAAGTTCAGAAGGAACTTGCGTCCATCATTCGTGATGTTAAGGATCCCAGGGTCAGTCCCTGGACCAGCATCATCGATGTATACGTAGCTCCCGATCTTAAGACCTGTAAAGTATGGATATCCGTTCTCGGTTCCGATGAGGACAGGGACAATACCATCAAGGGGCTTGAGTCGGCTTCGGGTTATATCAGACATGAACTTGCGATGCGTATGAACATGAGAAACACTCCGCTTCTCACATTCATATCCGATTCAACCGTTGAATACGGTGTGGATATGATCCATAAGATCGATGAGATCGTTGCGGACGATGAAGCAAGACATGTTGACGATGGTACGGAAGAAGAGTGATCTTCCGCCAAATTAGAGGTTTTTTTAATGCTTGATATTTTAAAAGAATGTGAAGGAGCTGAGAGAATAGGCATCAGCGGTCATATAAGACCTGACGGTGATGCCATTTCTTCATGCCTTGCTCTCAGACGGTATCTGCTTAATGCATTGCCCGGGCTGACTGTTGATGTATATCTCGAAAATCCCATCCCCACCATCTTTGACGGTGAGATCGGTTATTCTGAGATCAGGAGAGAGTTTCCGGATGTTGCTCCCTACGATGTATATTTCGTGCTTGACTGCAACAGGGATAGACTCGGCGAGCCCGGTAAATATTTTGATGCCGCTGTCAAAACCATCAACATCGATCATCATGAGAGCAATAAAACGGGAGCGGGAGATCTCAATGAGATCGATCCCGATATCAGTTCCACCTGTGAACTGCTCTATACTCTTTTCGATAAGAAGTATGTGGATATAGAAGTTGCTAAATGCATCTATACCGGAATGGTAACCGATACCGGTGTCTTCCAGTATTCATGCACTTCACCCGATACCATGAGAAGAGCCGCAGAGCTGATGGAGTATGGTTTTGATTTTCCTTCACTTATCCAGAGATGCTTCTACGAGAAGACTTATCTTCAGTCACAGATCCTCGGAAGATGTCTCATGGAGAGCGTAAGGTTCATGGACGACAGATGTGTTGTCAGCTGGCTCGATAAGAGAACCCAGGATTTCTACGGTGTAGTCAGCAAAGATTTTGAAGGCATCGTATCACAGCTCAGGAATATCAGAGGTGCCGAGGTTTCAATCTTCATGTATGAGGTCGGCAACCAGGAATACAAGGTATCGCTGAGATCTTCCGAGAAAGTAAATGTTGCCAAGATCGCAGAGAATTTCGGCGGCGGCGGACATGCGAGAGCGGCCGGATGCAACATGAGCGGTAACGTATATGACTGTGTAAACAATCTGTCCAAGTACATCGAAAAGCAGCTTGATGCTTCCCCTGAAGGAGAAGAGCAGGATGCCTGATTCGGGAATTAACGGAATACTTAACATATCAAAGGAGGCGGGATACACCTCCTTTGATGTTGTAGCGGTTGTTCGCGGCGTATATCGCCAGAGAAAAAGCGGACATACAGGAACCCTTGATCCCATGGCGACCGGAGTCCTTCCGGTGGCTCTCGGAAAAGCCACTAAGGTTTGCGGACTGATAACAGACTGGGATAAGGAATATATCGCAGAACTTCTTCTGGGCAGGACTACGGATACGCTTGATACAACAGGTGAAGTGACAGGAGGAGATCCGGATGCCGTAAATGCTCTTTCCGAAGAGCAGATCACCGAAGCTGTCAGCCGCTATGCCGGCGAGATAGAGCAGATTCCTCCCATGTATTCTGCGTTAAAAAAAGACGGAAGAAGACTTTACGACATCGCAAGAAGCGGTCAGACCGTCGAAAGGGAAGCGAGAAAAGTAACGATCCACAGGATTGAAGTACTGGACATATCACTTCCCGTCGTCAGGATCAAAGTCCTTTGTTCGAAGGGAACATATATCAGATCTCTTTGCGACGATATCGGAAGAGACCTTGGTTGCGGCGGATGCATGCAGTCACTTATAAGGAGCAAAGTGGGCCCCTTTACTCTGGATAATGCGGTAAGTCTTGACGAGATAAGACATTTAAGAGATGAAGGCCATGAAGATAAACTCATGGATTATCTTATGAGCGTTGATACCGTATTCGAAGATCTTCCTGCGCTTACCGTTAAGGAGGAAGCTCAGAAGAAACTTTCAAACGGAAACAAACTTCTTTTTGAGGATTTTGCGGAAGATGCATCCGCAGCCATTGCATTAACCGGATCCGGTAAAAAAGAGTTCAGGATCTATCACAGCGATAAGTCTTTCGCCGCAGTTTACGAATCGGATCCTGCACAGAGATTACTTTCACCCGTAAAGATGTTTTGAATATGGAAATAATATCCGGAACAAAAGACATATACATAAACGGACCTTCATGCGTGGCAATCGGCAAGTTTGACGGCGTGCACATCGGACACCAGAGCCTTCTGATGGAGATCACTCAGTATGCAAAAAGCCATGCGGATGAAGATTTCAAGTCCGTTGTTTTTACATTCGATCCCGCACCCGAATCTTTCTTCGGAGGCGAGAGCGGAGTTCTTACAACCCCGGCAGAGAAGCGTATTCTTTTCGAAAGAAAGGGTATCGACATACTGATAGAATATCCTTTCGACAAAGCTACCGCGGATACCGAGCCCCTGGATTTTTTGAATAATCTTATAGTCGGCAGGATCGGCGCGGTGATGATGGCCGCGGGGTCGGATCTTTCTTTCGGTAAAAAAGGCCTGGGAAATGCAGATCTCCTGAAGTCCTACGGAAAAGAGAACGATATAGAAGTAAGGATCATAGACAAGCTCACCGTAAACCTCGATAAGGAATATGAAGTCAGTTCAACACTTATCAGACAGATGGTTTCGGAAGCGGAGATGGAAAAAGCCGAAGAACTGCTCGGGATTCCTTATTTTGTCTGCGGGAAAATAGTTCACGGAAATCACATGGGTCGTGAGCTCGGGTTCCCCACGATAAATATCGTGCCGGATCCCGAAAAGCTTCTTCCCCCGAGCGGAGTATATACATCCGATGTATTGATCGACGGACATAAATATGCGGGGCTGACCAATATCGGTAAGAAGCCCACGATCTCGGACCATGAAGTCAGGGGCGTTGAGACCTACATCTACGATTTTGACGGTGATGTTTACATGCGCGATGCCGAGGTGTATTTAAAGCATTTTTGCAGACCTGAGACCAAATTTGAATCCCTGGATGCTCTTAAGGACCGTCTGGCTTCGGATATTGAGAAGTATCGTCCTTAGTACCTTGCGACTTGGGCGGCATTCGATTATAATCGTAAGCGTTCGATGAGGGATATAAGAGTAGAGTTTTCGGAAACGAAATGAGGAAGTAATGAGTATATCGGTAATAGTTGCATTGTGTGGGGGATTAGGCCTTTTCCTGTACGGCATGAAAATAATGAGTAAGGCGATCGAGACCGTTGCGGGCGCCAAGCTTAGACATATTCTTGAAATATTTACGACCAATCGTTTTACCGGCATGATCGTCGGACTGATCTTCACGGCGGTGATCCAGTCATCTTCGGCATGTACTGCGATGGTCGTTTCGTTCGTTAATGCGGGCCTCATGAATCTCTATCAGGCAGCCGGAGTTATCCTCGGTGCCAACATCGGTACCACGGTTACCTCACAGCTCGTTTCATTCAACATAAGCAAATACGCTCCCGTGATCCTGCTTGTGGGCGTTGTATGTCTCATGTTTTCTAAGAAAGAGAAAACCAAGGATTTTGCCGAGATAATCGTAGGCTTCGGTATTCTTTTCATGGGACTTCAGACCATGAGCTCATCCATGAGCTTTCTTAAAGAGGACGCAAGAGTTGCTTCGCTCCTTCTTTCACTTGATAACAGATTCCTTGCAACATTTGTGGGCTTTGCCATCACAAGCATAGTTCAGAGTTCATCCGTTACCGTATCCATCGTCCTTTTGATGGCTCAGCAGGATCTCCTTGAACTTCCCATGTGTCTGTATATCATCATGGGCTGTAACATCGGTGCGTGTTCAACCGCGGTTCTTGCTTCACTGTCCGGTAAAAAGGATGCAAAGCGTGCCGCAATGATACATCTGTGGTTCAACGTTATCGGTACCGCGATCATGTATGTCATCATGGCTGTCGGACAGGATCAGGTCATCGCATTTATCAAGATGTTCTCCGCTGATAACGGAAGATTCGTTGCGAATGCTCATACCCTTATGAAGATCGCGCAGGTTATCATCGTTCTTCCTTTTGTAAAGCCTCTCGTAAAACTGGCGAGCGCTACCGTAAGAGGAGAGGATGTAAAGGTCGGATACCGCGAGAACTTCCAGCTTAAATACATCGGTTCCAAGGTTATCTTTAACCCCGCGACCGCTATGATCGAAGTTGTCAAAGAGCTTGACCGAATGGCATCTCTTGCAAGCGAGAATCTCAACCGCGCAATGAATGCTCTCGTTACCCTCGATGAGGACGATATCGAAGAAGTTTATAAGGTTGAGGAAAACATCAACTTCCTGAACCATGCCATAACCGGATATCTGGTCCAGATCAACCAGATGCCGCTGCCCATCGAAGACTTGAAATCGATCGGTGCAATGTTCCATGTTGTTAACGATATCGAGCGAATAGGCGACCATGCGGAAAATGCCGCTGACGCCGCAAAGCAGCGCAAAGAAAACGGTGCGGTCCTTTCACACGATGCCCTGAGAGAACTTGGGGAAATGCTTGATATGGTAAATACCATCATCAGATATTCGATGGATATATTTGCAAAGAGCGATGAGACACACTTCCAGGATGTCATCGATCTTGAAGAGAAGATAGATCAGGAAGAAAGGATCCTTCAGTCCAATCATATCGAGCGACTTGCCAAGGGTGAGTGTACACCCGAAGCCGGAATGATCTTCTCGGATATCGTATCCGGACTTGAAAGAGTTGCGGATCACGCGACCAATATTGCTTTTGCGATAAAAGAGGAAGAGGATAATCTCAATGCTGCAAAGCAGGGAGCTCTTCCGATTTCCAATCAGTAATGATCGGAGCGTCTCGCTCCGTGATATATGCCCGTAAGGGCAGGGAGGTAATTATGAAAAAAGTATTAGGTCTTATTATGAGCGTTGTTATGGTAATGAGCTTTGCAGGTTGCGGAAAGAGCGCAAGCGGAACCGCACAGGCAGGTGTTCTTGTAATGGCTACCAACGCAGAGTTTCCCCCTTACGAGTATCATGAGGGAAGCACGATCGTTGGAATCGATGCAGAGATTGCGGCAGCAATTGCCGAGAAGATGGGATGCGAGCTTCAGATTGAAGATATCGCTTTCGATTCAATCATCCCCGAAGTAAGTTCGGGCAAGGCGGATATGGGTATGGCCGGAATGACTGTTACCGAAGACAGAAAGACCAATGTTGATTTCTCCGACACTTACGCAATCGCACGTCAGGTTGTCATCGTAAAGGCTGACAGCGGAATCACTTCTCTTGACGATCTTGAGGGTCTTACCATCGGTGTTCAGCAGGGAACTACCGGAGACATCTATGCAAGCGAAGAATTCGGCGATGACAAGATCGAAAGATATGCGAAGGGAATGGAAGCTGTTCAGGCTCTTTCCCAGGGCAAGATCGATGCGGTCATCATCGACAATGAGCCTGCAAGAGTATTCGTATCCGAGAACGAAGGACTTATCATTCTCGAAGAGGCATATGCTGACGAAGAGTATGCTATCGCAGTTAAAAAGGGCAACACCGAGCTTCTTAACCAGATCAATGCAGCACTCGCAGAACTCAAGGCAGACGGAACTCTTGATGCCATCGTAGCTAAGTATATTTCCGCGGAATAATCTATGTTTGATGAATTTAAGCAGCAATTTATTTTGAATTTTGTAAGCGAGGACCGTTGGCGTTATCTGGCAAACGGTCTTCTCGTTACTTTAAAGCTGACTTTGTTTGCGGTACTTCTCGGACTGATCATCGGCTTTACCATAGCCATCATCAGAAATGTTCACGATAATACCGGCAAATTGAAAGTCCTGAATTTCCTGTGCAATGTATATCTCACGATCATTCGCGGAACTCCGGTTGTAGTTCAGCTTCTGATAATATATTTTGTCATCTTCGGAAGCGTGAGAATAGATAAGGCACTGACCGCTATTTTGGCATTCGGTATCAATTCCGGAGCATATCAGGCGGAGATATTCAGGGCGGGCATTCAGTCGATCCCCAGAGGGCAGATGGAAGCGGGAAGATCTCTCGGTTTTTCTTATTTCCAGACAATGGCACTGGTTATCATGCCCCAGGCGATCAGGAATGTAATCCCAACACTTTTAAATGAGTTCATAACCCTTTTGAAAGAGACTTCCGTTGCGGGTTATATCGCGCTCGAAGATCTGACCAAGGGAGGAGATATCATAAGAAGCCGCACGTACTCGGCATTCATGCCCCTTATTGCGGTGGCACTTATCTACCTTGTGATGGTTCTTATACTTGAGAGACTTGTGAAGATGATAGAACGGAGGCTTAATAAGAATGACAAACGTTAATCAAAGCCCCCTTATCAGCGTAAGAAATCTCGAGAAGCATTTCGGCGATATGAAGGTCCTTAAAGGCATTACCGTTGATATCAATAAAGGTGATGTCGTATGTGTCATCGGTCCTTCCGGATCGGGGAAATCGACCTTTTTAAGATGCCTCAACAAGCTTGACGAACCCACGGGCGGAGAGATCATCTTTGACGGTGTCAATATCTGTGATCCTTCTACGGACATCAATATGCACAGGCAGAAGATGGGAATGGTGTTCCAGCAGTTTAATCTGTTCCCGCACATGTCCATCATGAAGAATCTTACGATTGCTCCCATGACTCTTCAGAATAAGTCCAAAGAAGAGGCCGAAGGGTATGCTTATGAGCTTCTCGAAAGAGTGGGTCTTAAAAACAGGGCGCTGGATTATCCTCTTCAGTTGTCCGGAGGCCAGCAGCAAAGGATTGCGATTGTAAGAGCTCTCTGCATGAAACCTGAGGTGATGCTCTTTGATGAGCCCACATCAGCCCTGGATCCCGAAATGGTCGGAGAAGTGCTCGAGGTTATGAAAGAACTTGCCGATGAGCATATGACCATGGTCGTCGTAACCCACGAGATGGGCTTTGCCAGAGAGGTTGCCAGCCGCGTAATGTTTCTTGACGGAGGCGATTTCATAGAAGAAAACGAGCCCGGGGAGTTCTTTGCTAATCCCAGAAACGACAGACTTAAGGAGTTTTTGGGAAAAGTACTGTAAAACAGCGGAATTTCGCCAAATAATCCTTGAATTTTGCGGATTTTGGTGATATATTATTCAAACATGCGGTCTTACCGAGGCGCAGCCCAGAGGAAAACTCCACCCGGGCTTTGTCTTAGGCGAAGCGCAGGCGGGATGTTCATAAGAACATCTTAAATGTTTAAACGGAGGTTTATAAAATGATCAGTAAGGAAAAGAAAACAGCAATCATGAACGAGTATGCCCGCACACCTGGGGATACCGGTTCACCCGAGGTTCAGGTAGCGGTTCTTACCGCACGTATCTCAGAGCTCACCGAGCACCTTAAGGCTAATCCCAAGGACAACCACTCACGTCGCGGAATGCTTAAGATGATCGGACAGAGACGTGGACTTCTCGATTATCTTGCAGACAAGGACATCGAGAGATATCGTTCCCTTATCGAGAAACTCGGACTTCGCAGATAATAAATTCAAACGAGAGGCCGTGCGATTCCGCACGCCTCTCGAGTTGTATTTAAACCCTGTTTTTAGGGAACAGACGGTTATTCCGAGATTGCTGAAAAGCAAGTGAATAACGATTCGCCGGTTTTTCAGTAGTTTCGGTGCCCTCTGTTCCATAAAATATTTCAAATATTTTAAGGAGGCATTATGTACAAGAAGTATGAATTGGACCTTGCCGGAAAAAAGCTTGTCGTAGATATCGACAGAGTCGGCAAACAGGCTAACGGTTGTGCTCTTATGCACTACGGTGATACCACCGTTCTTGCTACCGCAACCGCATCAAGTGCTCCCAGAGACGGAATCGATTTCTTCCCTCTTTCTGTTGAGTACGAAGAGAAGTTTTACGCAGTAGGAAAACTTCCCGGAGGTTTTAATAAGCGTGAGGGTAAGGCAAGTGAGAACGCTATTCTCACCAGCCGTGTTATCGACCGCCCCATGAGACCTCTTTTCCCCAAGGATTACAGAAACGACGTTACTCTTGACTGCATGGTCATGAGCGTTGATCCCGAGTGCAGACCCGAGCTTGTTGCAATGCTCGGCGCATCTATCGCAACCTGCATCTCCGATATTCCTTTCGACGGCCCCTGCTCAATGACTCAGGTCGGTATGAAGGACGGAGAGTTCGTTATCAACCCTTCTCAGGAGATCTGGGACAAGGGCGACCTTAAGCTTACCGTTGCTTCAACCAAGCAGAAGGTTATCATGATCGAGGCAGGCGCCAATGAGATTCCCGAGGAGAAGATGCTCGAGGCTATCTACAAGGCACATGACGTTAACCAGACCGTTATCGCATTCATCGATAAGATCGTTGCAGAATGCGGAAAGGCTAAGCACGAGTACACCTCATGCGCAATTCCTGCAGAGATGTTCGAGAAGATGAAGGAGATTGTTCCTCCCGCTGAGATGGAGACCGCTGTCTTCACCGATGACAAGCAGACCAGAGAGGGCAACATCGCCGAGATCACCGAGCGTCTTAAGGAAGCTTTCGCAGAGAATGAAGAGTATCTTGCAGTTCTCGGCGAGGCAGTATATCAGTACGAGAAGAAGACCGTCAGAAAGATGATCCTCAAGGATCACAAGAGACCCGACGGACGTGAGATCACTCAGATCAGACCTCTTGCAGCTGAAGTCGATATCATTCCCAGAGTCCACGGTTCAGCTATGTTTACCAGAGGACAGACTCAGATCTGTGACGTATGTACCCTTGCTCCTCTTTCAGAGGCACAGCGCATAGAAGGACTTGATCCTTACGTTACCGAGAAGAGATACATCCATCAGTACAATTTCCCCTCATATTCGGTTGGTGAGACCAAGGTAAGCCGCGGTCCCGGACGTCGTGAGATCGGACACGGTGCTCTTGCAGAGCGTGCCCTTCTTCCCGTTCTCCCCACCCCTGAGGAGTTCCCCTATGCCATCAGATGCGTATCCGAGACCTTCGAGTCCAACGGATCCACTTCAATGGCTTCCACCTGCGCATCCTGCATGTCTCTCATGGCTGCCGGAGTTCCCATCAAGAAGATGGTTGCAGGTATCTCCTGCGGACTTGTAACCGGTGAGACCGATGACGATTTCGTTCTTCTCACCGATATCCAGGGTCTCGAGGATTTCTTCGGAGACATGGACTTCAAGGTTACCGGTACTACCGACGGTATCACCGCAATCCAGATGGATATTAAGATTCACGGTCTTACCAGACCTATCGTTGAAGGCGCTATCGCAAGATGCCGTGAGGCAAGACTCTTCATCATGGATACCTGCATGAAGCCCGCTATCGCAGCTCCCAGAGCTGAGGTCGGACAGTATGCTCCCAAGATCGTATCCATTAACATCGATCCCGATAAGATCGGCGATGTTGT
Source organism: Lachnospiraceae bacterium (assembly GCA_018056425.1). Classification (GTDB taxonomy): domain Bacteria; phylum Bacillota; class Clostridia; order Lachnospirales; family Lachnospiraceae; genus AC2028. The sequence continues at coordinate 33,021 of JAGPFR010000004.1, read as the reverse complement.
CGGACAGCGCGGAAAGACCATCAACGAGATCATCGCACGCACCGGTGTTAAGATCGACATCGATGAGAGCGGAAGAGTTGATATTTGCGGAACCGACAAAGAGGGTATGGACAAGGCCATTGAAATGGTTCAGATCATTACCACCGATTTCGCAGAGGGACAGGTTCTCAAGGGAAAGGTTGTCTCCATCAAAGAGTTCGGTGCATTCGTTGAGTTTGCTCCCGGCAAGGAAGGCATGGTTCATATCTCCAAGATTGCTAAAGAGAGAGTTGAGCATGTCGAGGATTACCTCACTCTCGGTGACGTAGTTACCGTTAAGTGCCTCGGTAAGGACAAGATGGGACGTATCAGCTTCTCCATGAAGGATGTTGCCCAGAACTAAACTATGGTTCACGGAAGGACCCTGTACTATTCAGGGTCCTTTTTTATTAATTTGTCACCCTCTGCCCGGGTTCCGGGCTGTTCCGGAGACGCGGCTAAAAAAACCGGGAAAAATGCAAATATTTTAGCCACGGAACGGTTGAGGAATTATTCGACTCCGCCCTATAAGAAACCTGAAGGTATTAGAGTATGTTTGGCTATACGACCGTAAACAAACCTGAAATGAAGTTTAAGGAGTACGATCTGTATCATTCGTACTACTGCGGACTGTGCAGCGTTCTTAAGAAGAAATTCGGCTTAACGGGCGAATTTACACTTTCTTATGACGGTGCTTTTCTGTGCTGTCTTCTGTGTGATCTATATGATGCACAGGATGAGATATCCGAGAGAAGATGCGCCGTTCACCCCGGGGTTAAGCATGTGGTAAGAACCAATGCTTTAACCGATTATGCTGCGGATATGAACGTACTTATGGCCATGTTTAAATGTCAGGATGACTGGCATGACGATAAGAAGCTATCGGGGAAGATCATATCCGGCCTTTTAAACGGTAAGACAAAGTCTCTTCGTGATAAATATGCCGATAAGATCTCTGTCATCACCAAAGCAATCGATGACATGAATGAGATTGAAAAGAGCGGAAGACCGGATCCCGAAGGCATGGCGTTTCTTTTCGGAAAAGCGCTGAGCGAAGTATACGCATATAAAAACGATGAGTGGGAAAAGTATCTGAGAGTATTCGGAGACAGACTCGGAAGAGTTGTATATCTCATGGATGCTTACGAGGATGTATATTCCGATATCAAAAAGGGCAGATACAATCCTTTTTCGGATGTATATGACAGAGCCGATTTTGAGGGACTTGCACGTGAGATGATCACCGTTCATCTCGAGGAAGCATGTATTGCTTTCGAAAAACTCCCCCTTATCGAGAATGTCGATTTCCTCAGAAATATCCTTTATTCCGGAATATGGATAAGATTCAACATCGCTGCAGGCAAAAGGTCAGGCTCTGAAAATACTGCCGGCAATGCAGCATCAGGTGACAATAAAAACGATAAGGAAGAAGGAGGGCAGTCATGACGGATCCGTACAGGGTTCTCGGGGTTGCTCCCACAGCTTCCGAGGATGAGATCAAAAAAGCATACAGAAAACTCAGCCGCATGTATCATCCGGACTCCAACATGAACAAGTCTGAAGCGGAGAAGAAGATGGCTGAGGAGAAGTTCAAAGAGGTTCAGACCGCTTATGAGAATATCATAGACGGAAAGGTTGATCCCAGGGATTACAGGGGAGGATCGTCATCAGCTTACGGTCCCGGCTCTTCAAGAAGCAATTATTCGAATACGTACAGAAGACAGTACAGTACCGGAAGCGGTTCTTCGTCCTATGATAATTCCGATGTTCATCTTGAAGCTGCTGCGAACTTTATCGCAAACGGATATTTGAGAGAGGCGAGAAACATTCTGGACAATATCGATCCTTCAACCAGAAATGCAAGATGGTACTATTACAGTGCCATTGTCTATGCAAGGACAGATCAGAAAAGTCAGGCTATCTACCACGCGAGAGCGGCAACTTCCATGGAGCCTTCAAATTCGGAGTATTCGGTATTCTATGATTACCTGACCGGAGGTTCTTTCACCAGAAATACACAGGATGGTGCAGCTTCCTACACGGGATGGTACAATGACAGGAGAAACACTTACGGATATGGTGCTTCGAACGTAACGGGATGCTGTAATACCTGCATTAATCTCGTTGTGTGTGCTACCTGCTTCGGCTGTTGATCATTAACTGCGAAAGGAGATCGATCATGGAAAATGAGATCAAAAAACTCAGGAAACAAGTCATTGCAACACAGACCATATGCATTCTGATGCTGATTGTACTCCTGGGAATGATGATAGGAATACTTCATTTCGTCAGGGTCTTTAATGATTATAAGAAGGATATAGACAGAACCTGCGATCTTGTAAAAGAACTTCAGAAAGCCGACATTCCCCAGCTTGCGGAGGATATGCACACAACTTCCGAAGCCATAAATTCCGTTGACTGGGCGGATCTTTCCGAAAGACTTAATGAGATGGATCTTCAGGGTATCAAAGAGACCATCGAGTCTCTTGATCTCGAGCAGATCAATGAAACCCTCGGGCAGCTTGACCTTGAGGATATTGCCCAGACGCTTAACGAACTTGATGTAGAGAAAATAAACCAGACTATGGATGATATCCAGACTGCACTTGAAAAGCTGGATAAATTCGGATTCTTCTGAAGATCACTACATCAGAGGACACTTTTTTAAACATATAAGGCACTTTTTGTACGCCTCCGTACATCATATCATCAGGTAAAACCGGTGAAGATGATGTTACGGAGGTGTATTTTTTTGTCTGCAAAAAAAATTGGAAATTATTATCTTGCGATTGATATAGGTGCTTCGAGCGGAAGACATATTCTCGGGCATCTTGAAAACGGAAAGTTATGCATCGAAGAGATCTATCGTTTTCCCAACGGTGCGATACAAAAAGACGGACATTTGGTGTGGGATATAGACGGTCTTTTTGAAAATGTTCTGATCGGCATGGAGAAATGCAGGGACGCAGGTAAGATACCGTCTGCAGTAAGTATTGATACCTGGGGAGTCGATTATGTACTTCTGGATAAGGACGGAAACAGGCTGTGCGACGCAGTATCCTACAGAGATCACCGAAATGATCATGCGGATAAAACCGTAGAAAAAACAATACCCATGAAGGAACTGTATCTGAGGACCGGAATACAAAAACAGCAGTTTAATACTATATGTCAACTGGCTGTGTTTCAGAATGCAGAACCGGAAATATTAAGAAAGAGCAATACACTTCTGCTGATCCCGGATTATCTGAATTACCTTCTCACGGGAGTTATGAGAACCGAATATACCAATGCAAGTACCACGGGACTGTTAGATGCCATCTCCGGAACCTGGGATATGGATCTTATAAAAAAACTGAATTTACCTACACATATTTTTACACCGGTATTCGAACCGGGAACAACTATAGGAAGTGTAAAAGAAAACATAGCAAAACGAATAGGTTATTCTCCCTCGGTGTATATGACAACTTCCCACGACACCGCATCAGCCATACTGGCGATCCCCGCTGAAAACGAAACCGATTATACACTTGTAAAGGTTCCGGTATCGCTTCATTGCTGGCAGGGTGATGATGTTAAAGGGTTTGATTCCGATTCACCTTTAAGCGGCGGAATACAGACCACCGGTAATTATCCGGGTGCCGCACGTTCACCTGAAGAGCTTTTTGATGATCTGCGTAAAGTTATTGAGATCACTCCCGGCAAAAAGAAGATCAATGTTCATGCAAGCTATGCTGTTTTTAAAGACGGAGAATTCAGAAACAGAAACGAACTGATCCCCAAAGATTTTAAAGCCTGGGTGGACTTTGCCAAAGAGTACAATGTAGGACTTGATTTTAATCCTACCTTCTTCGGACACAGTATGGTAAAGGACGGTCTGACCCTTACAAGTCCCGATGAATCCGTAAGAGAATTCTGGATCGAACACGGAAAAGCGTGCGTAAGAATAGCGAATTATTTTGCTAAGGAGCTGGGTGAACCCTGTGTTTTGAATTTCTGGATCGGAGACGGTTTTAAAGATATCCCTGCGGACAGATTGACACCCAGATTAAGATATAAGGACTCCCTTGATAAGATACTCAGTGAAAAATATGATCCCCGCATGGTAAAACCCTGCGTAGAATCCAAGGTATTCGGTATCGGCGTTGAATCATATACAGCCGGATCTTCTGAATTTACTCTTAATTATGCCGCTTTGCATAAAGGGGTTCTTCCTCTTATGGACAACGGACATTACCACCCTACAGAGGTAGTATCCGATAAGATCCCCGCTTTACTTGCATATTTCGATGAGATAGCACTTCACATCACCAGACCTGTCAGATGGGATTCGGATCATGTGGTTCTGTTTGATGATGAGACAAGAGAGATGGCCAAAGAAATAGTCAGAAATGATGCACTCGGAAGAGTGTATACCGTTCCCGGACTTACCGAAGCAGTCACAAAGTACCTGACCGATATACGCGAAAACGGTATGAGACAGGCTATGAAGAGGATAGGATGATGCAGGATAATCTGAGGATCAATGATAACGATAATGTGGCAGTTGCTCTAAAAACACTTCCGCTCGGATATAACGTAACAGGAGACGGCGGAGCGTTTTCCGTTCGTACTCTTGATATCATACCGGCCGGACATAAGGTAGCGCTTACGGATATCGCAAAGGGAGATAAAGTTATTAAGTATGGTCATTCCATCGGGTATGCCATTTGCGATATCAAGGCAGGCTCCCATGTTCATATTCCCAAAGAACTGGATGAGGCGGCAACAATTGACGGTTGCAGTAAATATACGATCTATTCGCATATCATTCTTCCGCTTTTAAAGCCTGCGATCGTCACTACCGTTATAATCCAGTTCTACTGGAAATGGGATGACTATATGGGACCGCTCCTTTATCTGAGTAAGCCTAGTTCTTATACTGTATCTTTGGCTATCAAGATGTTTGCCGACGCGGCATCCACAACGGATTACGGTGCAATGTTTGCAATGTCCACGTTATCGCTGTTACCTGTATTTTTGATTTTCCTGTTCTTTAACAAATATCTGGTTGAAGGTATAGGAACAAGCGGACTGAAAGGATAAACATGATAAGTAATCCAATCATAAAAGGTTTTAATCCCGATCCTTCCATAACATGCGCGGGAGATAAATTCTATATCGTCAACTCCACCTTTGAATGGTGGCCCGGAGCAAGACTTTATGTTTCGGAAGATCTCGCAAATTGGGAGGATCTGGGGGGATCCTTACAAGTCCTGCACAGATCGATCTTACCGGTTGCCATCCCTCATGCGGAGTTTGGGCCTGTGACCTCAGCTTCGATGGCAGAAGGTTTTATCTTACATATACCGATGTTAAGACCAAGAAATATTTTTATAACACACATAATTACCTGATCTATTCGGAAAGCATCAATGGTCCGTGGTCAAAGCCTGTATATTTAAACAGCGCCGGATTCGATCCTTCAGTATTTCATGATACCGATGGACGTAAATATCTGGTTGATATGTTAAACGGTTTTAAAGGCATAACTGTTCAGAGTCTTGATCCCGTGATTTTGGTGCCTGTGGGAGATCCGGTAAAGATATTCGAAGGCTCCGGAATAGGCTGCACCGAAGGACCTCATTTATACAAAGTGGGAGAGTATTATTATCTGATCACTGCGGAAGGAGGTACAGGATATGATCATTGCGTCAGCGTAGCAAGATCAAGAGATCTGTACGGTCCATACGAGGTTCATCCCGATAATCCCATACTCACTTCTAACAGTGACAGCCCTCTTCAAAAGTGCGGTCACGGAGATATTGTTTTTGACAAGGACGGAAGATCATATATAGTTTTCCTTTGCTCAAGACCTGTGGACGGTAATACATCGATACTCGGACGAGAGACTGCGATCGAAGAACTTGTTTGGGACGATGGATGGCCGAGACTGAAAAACGGTACGAAATGTGCCGGGACTTTGACCGGGATCGATAGCATTCAGGAAGAGTCCGATGTTTTTTACGATGATTTTTCGGAAGAAGATATCAAAACGGTCTATTCATCTCCCAGAAGAAATTATCACGAATTTGCGGAAGTCTGTACAGGTCTGTGCGGTAAGAGGTTACTAAGGCTGACCGGCAGAGAATCCATCAATTCATTTTTCAGGGTTTCACTTTTATCCTACAGGATCCGTGAGGTGAATGTCAGAGCGATAACACGAATGCATTTTTCTTCTTTCTCTTCAGAGCAGATGGCAGGACTATGTATCGTATACGATGCGCTGAACAACTATATGTTTGTTCAGACATCCGTAGAAGGCAGGCCCTGCCTGAAGCTCATAAGGAGTGACAAGGGAGTCGTTGAAGAACTTGAAACGATCACGCTTGAAGATGCGGACGATGGAGTGGATCTATCCATAGAAATGCGTGAAGGTAAGAAGATACTTTTCGGATACCGTACGCAGGAAGAATGGGTTATGATGGATAGTGTGGCAGACGCATGTATTTTATCGGATGAGTATTGCCGTGGATTTACCGGAACCCAGATCGGTATGTATGCACATGACCTTACCGGTATGGGAACTTACGCCGAATTTGAATATTTTAAAGTAGAGGAAAAGTTGTGATCGAATTTTCGGATGTGAAATTTAAATCTGAAGATGAACTTCTTGATAAGCTGTTTAACACAGCACTGAAAAAGTGTGAGGATAATATTGTCTCATTCGGAGACAGGGATGTTCTTGTCGAGGGGGGAGGATATGAGAAAATCTGGCTCGAAACCCAGCCTATGGGCGGGCGTATGTATGCCAAGAAGAATATTACTGTTGCACTGAATAACCAGCTCATGTTCATGGAACACCGGAGAAAAGACGGAAGAATCCCCGGAAGTATTGCACTTGAAGCAGGTGAGGTCATACCTCAGTTTAACAAATTCCAAGGCTTTTGCTTTCCGGAGCCTGCCCTTGATATGTATTTTGTAGCGGATGCAGGAGAGGATTATCTTGATGAGCTTTACGAATGCCTGGAAGGGTTTGATAAATACCTTTGGGAAAACAGAGATTCCGACGGAGACGGCTGTCTTGAATCATGGTGCAAATATGATACGGGTGAAGACAATGCGGTCAGGTATAAAAATGCACCCGATGCGTGGTCAGCGGAATTCCCTCCGGAAGGATTAAGCATTGTACCCATGGCTTCACTTGATGTGATGAGTTATTCCTATTCTTCCAGATATACTTTGTCCAGAATTGCATACCTGAAAGGAAAAGAAAAAATTGGTGATGAATGGGCCAAGCTCGCCGGAGGCGTCAGAGCCAAGATACGCGAATACCTGTGGGATGCGAAAGCGCATATCTGTTTTGACAGAGATAAACATCACAGAAAACAAAAGATCATAACCCACAACACTTTAAGGGCAATGTATTGGGGAAGCATAGATAAAGATATGGCTTCCAAATTCGTAAACGATCATTTACTGAACGAAAAAGAGTTTTGGACTTACATGCCTCTTCCTTCCGTTTCGGTAAGCGATCCTAATTTTGTGAATGAACCGACCAATAATTGGAGCGGACAATGTGAGGCACTTACATATCAGAGAGCGATAAATGCTTTGGAAAAATACGGATATGATCATTTGATCCCGTATCTGGGAAGAAAGCTTTTTGATGCGATAGGTAAGGATCTTTTATTTGTACAGCAGTATGATCCCTTCACCGGTAAACCTTCCGTAAATGAGGACACCGGCGGCAGGAACGGATACGGTCCCGCGCTTTTATCCGTGATCGAATACATGGCTGCAATGTACGGAGTACGCAGAAAAGAGAACAATCTGATATGGGGATGCATGCAGGGGACTTCATACGAATACAAACAGATTTTGGGAGATGATACTTATCTGATACGTAACAAGGATGATGAAACCACTGCATTCATTAACGGGAACAAAATATTCGGTACCAAAAAGAATGTAAAGATCATAACTGATTTGAGAGGAAACGTGGTTAAAGCCACAGATATATAAAAGATAGAGGATAGAAAATGAAATATACTGATAATTTTGTTGAGGATGTAACCATTGCTTATATCGGAGGAGGTTCAAGAGGCTGGGCCTGGACGTTTATGACTGATCTTGCGCTTGAAAAACAGCTTTCCGGAACCATCAGACTTTATGATATAGACAAAGATGCGGCTAAAGCAAATGAGATCATCGGCAATTCCATCAAAGGCAGAAAAGAAGCAGTGGGCAAATGGGATTATGTTGTATCGAATACCGTTGAGGAAGCACTTACCGGAGCGGACTTTGTAGTGATCTCGATACTTCCCAAGACTTTTGATGAAATGGAAGTTGATGTTCATATGCCGGAGCGTTTGGGCATTTATCAGTCGGTCGGTGATACTGCGGGCCCCGGTGGAATGATCAGGGCGCTCAGAACACTTCCCATTTTCTATGAATATGCTAAAGAGATCGAAAGGTATTGTCCCGATGCCTGGGTCATCAATTATACAAACCCCATGTCTCTTTGCGTCAAAGCTATGTACGATGCTTTCCCCGGTATCAAAGCATTCGGATGCTGCCACGAGGTATTCGGAACCGAGAAGATTCTTGCTCAGATAGTGGCTGAAAAACTCGGATTGGAGAAGATCGACAGACATGAGATCGAAGTAAATGTAATGGGAATCAACCATTTCACATGGTTTGATTATGCTTCATATAAGGGAATAGATCTTTTCCCCATATACAGAGAATTCATAAAAGATCATTTCGAAGAGGGACTTGATGAAAGGGATGCTAACTGGGCTAATTCATGCTTTGCATGTAAGCACAGAGTAAAGATGGATCTGTTTAATAAATACGGACTCATAGCTGCTGCAGGAGACAGACATCTTGCAGAGTTCATGCCCGGTGATATGTATCTGAAAGATCCCGAGACCGTAAGAAGCTGGGGATTTGATCTTACAAGTGTCAAGTGGAGAAAAGAAGATCTCCAAAACAGGTTGGCTAAATCGGGAAGATTGGTGAGAGGTGAAGAGCAGATAAATCTCCTTCCGACCGGTGAGGAAGGAATACTTCTCATTAAAGCTCTTTGCGGACTGACGAGAATCGTAAGTAATGTTAATATCCCCAACACAAGTCGTCAGATTCCCAATCTTCCCGAAGAAGCAGTTGTTGAAACCAATGCACTTTTCGGAAGAGATTCGATCCGCCCGATCTATGCGGGAGAGATGCCTGAGAACATCAGAGAGCTTGTTATGCCACATATTGAGAATCATGAGCGCATACTCGAGGCTTCCAAGACAAGGGATGTTAATCTTGTGGTCGAAAGCTTTATGAACGATCCGGTCACCAAAGGTGCTCATGCATCGGAGGATGATATCAGGAAACTTGTTACCGATATGATGAACGCGACTCTTTGACGATATATTATATTGAAAAACGGGCTTGCCATAACGGTAAGCCGGTTTTTCAATTTATATGGATTTTCCTGCCGGATTTTTGATGCCTTTAAAACATTCGCTGTCCATATGTGTAAGGTAATAACCTGCCATAAGTTCGGATAAGGGTAGCTTGTTATAAAAACAATGGTTGAATTCTTATCGTACTCACGGATCTTCTTTGAGGTTTCAAGGCCGTTGTCTCCTTTATTTTCAAATTCGTAATCCATAAAGATAAGATCGAATCTTTCACCGGATCCGATAATTTTTTCTCCGGCGTCATATTCGTTAAGAGTATAATCGAGATCTTTTTTTTACGGAGAATTCAAGAATCCAGTTTCTGATCTCAGCACGCATTATTTCCGAATCATCACAAATCGCGATCTTTATCATATTCTTTACCTGTTACCGATAGCTTAGAGTAATAAAATAATGTTTGTAAAAAAAACGGCCTGCCTTTAAGGCAAGCCGTCTTTGATCACCTAAGATTGTTTTCGTCGCACAGGATCGTTTTCCCTTCAGCAAGGGATCGTTGCACATCTATGAGTCTCTGATTTTCGCTTCCGCGGAATTTAAGTCCGAGATTTTTTTCTCTGATATGGAATTCTCCGTCCACTATCACATCCAGAAGAGGAAGGAGGCTCTTTACGATCTCATCAGACTTCGCCCATTCCAGTATATCGGTTTCGTAAGTATATCCGCTGTAGAGCCATATTGTTTTCTCGGGATATTTCTCACGGAGTTTTTTGGCAAGAGAGAAGACGAAGGGCCTGTTTTCCGGCTCCATGGGTTCTCCGCCTAAAAAGGTGAATCCGGAGATGTAAGAAGGCTCCATTGCTTTTATAAGTTCTTCCTCAATCTCTGCGGTATATACCTCCCCGTATTTGAAATCCCTGGTTTCTGCGTTAAAACAGCCTTCGCATCTGTGACGGCATCCGCTTACGAAGAGGGATACTCTTACTCCCGGACCGTCTGCCACATCAGTTTTTTTGATCATACCGTAATACATCGGATTGTCCTCTTTTGTAATGACTTGTGTATTACTACTATATGCAATCCCGTACTTTTTTTCAAGAATCGAAAAAGCCGTAAATACGTGACTTTTAACAGCTTTCCCCTATATAATGAATGTGGCATTTGTTGACATACCGGAGGATAGATCCCGGTATCATATAATCCGGGTTATGAACCTTAAGAAGATAAGACTTCGCTCTCTTTCAAATTATGATATAATGTTTTAGTTTGTGAAGGAGATAGTTATGACTAACAGAGAACACTATGAAGCATTATGCCCCGAAATGGCCAAACATTCCGAGGAAGTAGTCAGGAAAATGGGCAGGAACGATCCCTGCTGGTGCGGAAGCGGCAAGAAGTATAAAGCGTGCCATGCCGCATTTGACGATAAGCTCAAGAAGTATGCCATGATGGGAAAAATAGTACCCGATCACAGCATTCTCAAAACACCCGAACAGATCGAGAAGATCAAGGAATCCTGCGTTATCAATGTTGCAATCCTTGACCGTATCGAAAAGGAGATCCACGAGGGAATGCCCACATCGGAGATCGATAAGATCGTCTATGATATGAGCATTGAAGCAGGTGCGATCCCCGCACCCCTTAACTATGAGGGATATCCTTATTCCGTATGTACCTCAGTCAATGAGCAGGTATGTCACGGATTCCCTTCTGACAAGGTTATCTTAAAGAGCGGCGATATCGTTAATGTCGACTGTTCGACCATTCTGAACGGTTTCTTTTCCGATTCATCGAGAATGTTCTGCATAGGTGAGGTTTCCGAGGAGAAAAAGCGTCTTGTTCAGATCACCAAAGAAGCCTGCTATGAAGGCCTTAAATATGCAAAGCCCTGGGGGTATCTGGGAGATGTCGGACAGGCAGTACATGATTACTGTTATGATAACGGCTACACCGTCGTAAGAGAGATCGGCGGACACGGCGTGGGACTTGAATTCCATGAAGATCCCTGGGTAGGATATCATTCCAGGAAGGGTACCGAAATGCTCCTTGTTCCCGGAATGATCTTTACGATAGAGCCCATGGTCAATATGGGAAAAGAAGATATTGTGACCGACAAAAATAACGGTTGGGAAGTATCCACCAAAGACGGTCAGCCCTCTGCACAGTGGGAGCTGATGGTACTCATCACAGAGGACGGAAACGAAGTTCTCAGCTGGTAACCCTATGAAAAGATCGCGGATCATCCATATATGCTTCGTGGCGGCAATCGTGGCGATACTGGCGCTTGTGATAGTCAGACTTAAGGGCTGGATCAGGATCGTGGACCTGGATGATATTACAGGGTCCGGGAGTGAAATCGCCGATTTTGAGTGTCATGACAGTATCATGCCGCTGACCGACGAGGAATACAATCTCATACGCCAGAACGAAGAGGTCATACTGGTACTCGGAAACGATCCCTTTTCGGATAACTGCGGTGAAAACGGCAGTTTATCTGCGATGGTGGAAGAAGCTTCCGGCGCAAAGGTGATCAATTGTGCGATAACCGGTTCCTGCATTGGAATGCAGGAGCCGGCTTTTGATATATCGAAAAGTCCGATGAACATCTTCAGTCCTTATTATCTGGCATGCATTGCCTGCTCGGATGATATGGATTATTCGAGGGAGCTGGCTCAGTCCAGACAGGCTCTCGGCGATACTTTTCCCGAAAATGGCGAAACTGTTCTTGAGGTCCTTTCGGATCTTGATATTACCACAGTTGATGTGATCGTTTTTTTCTATGACGGATCGGATTATCTGAGGAGCATCCCTGTCGGCCTTAATGAAGATGAATATGACGATCCTTTCTGCTCTTTCCTTGGTTCTTTTTCCGCAACCGTTGATATTCTCCAAAAAAATTCCCCCGGTGCCAGAATAATAGTATTGTCCGCACCTTACATGTTCAATGTTTCCGAAAACGGGGAGTGGGAGGCCTGCGAGGACCATCCGAACCTTCTTGGCTGTGATCTGTCCGATTATGTCCTCGGACAGCTTAAAATGTGCTGCGAAGTCTACGATATCAGCTTCGTGGACAACTATTATGCCAGCGTTAATATCCAAAACGGCCGGGATTATCTCATCAACGGCCGATTTCTGAACGAAGAAGGCAAACAGGTCATCTGCGAGCGCCTCATGTACGCCATGACCTACTATGATGCCGAAAATGCGGGGCAGGTCATTTATTCTTCCAAATAAATGGTTTAAAAAGTTGCTTTAGTGTAGTAAAATATGTATTTGCAGTTACTTTGTGCTCTGACGGGCGCGCATGCTTTTAAACTGATGTAAGAATGGCCTTTTTTGAGGAGATTTCATGACATCGGAAGTCAAGCTGACGGATTACATTGACAAAGAAATACTGCAAAAGATACAGGACTCCTTTTCCGATATGACGGGACTTGCGGCACTTACCACAAATGCCGACGGAACCGCTGTAACCGAAGGGTCCAATTTCTGCCGTTTTTGTACGGACTTAAACAGAAAATGCCCGCTCGGAAACCAGCTTTGCGAGTATTCGGACAAGACCGGTGCAATGATGACCCACTCGATGGGTAAGCCCAATTATTACACCTGCCATGCGGGACTTGTGGATTTCTCCGCACCGATAATCATAAACGGAGAGATGATCGGATGCTTTGTCGGCGGCCAGGCACTTACTTCCATGCCTGATGAGGCCAAGGTCAAGGCCCATGCGATTCAGCTCGGTATAGATCCGGATGAATACTGGAAGGCTATATGCGAGGTTCCCGTAATATCCGAGGACAAAGTAAGCAAAGCAATGGATTTCCTGTACACCATATCAGGGGTTCTCTCCGATATCGCGTACGGAAAATACACTTCTGACAGGGCTAAAGTCGAGATGGAACATGCCGTCAAGATGAAGTCCGACTTTCTGGCCAACATGAGCCATGAGATAAGGACTCCAATGAACGCCGTTATCGGAATGGCGGAGATGGCACTCAGGGAAGATATTCCCGATAATGCAAGAAGCTATATCAACCAGATCAAATCATCCGGAAGAGCGCTTCTTACCATCATTAACGATATACTTGATTTTTCGAAGATCGAATCGGGCAAGATGGATATAAGCCCGGTGGAATATGAGCCTATGAGCCTGTTCAATGATGTTGCGAACATCATCATGACAAGGCTGATGGACAAAGAGATCGAACTGATCCTCAACATGAACGTGGATATGCCACATCTGATCTACGGTGATAATGTAAGGATCCGCCAGATACTTATCAATCTGGCAAACAATGCGGTTAAATTCACCCGTTCGGGCCAGGTTCGTTTCGTGGTCGATTTCACCTGGATCGACAGTGAAAATATAATGCTCAGTGTTGCGGTAGAAGATACCGGAATAGGGATCAAACCTGAGAATGTCGGAAGAATATTTGAATCATTCTCACAGCTTGATTCCAAGAGAAACAGGGATGTCGAAGGTTCGGGACTCGGACTTGCGATAACCAAGAATCTCCTGAATCTGATGAACGGAACCATACATGTCGAATCGGAGTACGGCAGGGGATCGGTGTTTTCTTTTAAACTGCCTCAGAAGGTGGTTGATAAATCGCCCAGCATGAGCGTAAAAGATCCTTCGGGAGCACTTGCGATCGGACTGTTCCAGAATATTTACCTGTCCGACGGTTTTACCTGGGATGCTGCCAAGCTCGGTGTTTCTGTCATGAACCTGGCGCTCGATGCGGACCTTCCGGTAGCATGCGATACATTCCGCAAGAGAAATCCCGACAGAAAGCTCTTTGTTTTCATAGAGCAGGAGCTTCTGACAGAAGAGAAAAAAGAATACTTCCGCAAAAATCCCGATATATGCGCGGTTGTCGTAGCGGGATTCTTCGACAGGATCGAATCGGATCTGTCCAACCTGCTCGTTGTTAAGAAGCCTCTTTCGGCCATGAACCTTGCGATGATACTTAATCACGAAAAGGTTCACTATACGGTAACCGAAGAGCATGCGGATGAGATCACATTTACCGCACCCGATGCGAAAGTCCTTATAGTTGATGACAACTCGGTCAACCTGACCGTATCCGAAGGACTTCTTGAACCGCTTAAGATGAAGACCGAAGCGGCGCTCAGCGGTAAGGAAGCAATACGCAAGATAGAAGAGACGCATTTTGACCTGATACTGATGGATCATATGATGCCCGAGATGGATGGTGTAGAGACCACCAGGATAATCAGAAGAATGTATCCCGATTATGACAATGTTCCGATCATCGCCCTTACCGCAAATGCGGTAAACGGAGTAAAGGAGATGTTCCTCTCCGAAGGCATGAACGATTTTGTGGCAAAGCCCATTGAACTCAGAGTCCTGGTAAGCAAGATCAAGCAGTGGCTCCCTCCGGAACTTATTGTAAAGAGCGGCTCTGCGAAAAAAGAAAGCGGGCAGAGCACTATGCCGGCCGAGGATAAAACGACCGATGAAACCGGAGCTTTAGCCGATCTTGATACCGATGAAGCAATGAGACTTCTCGGAACGGAGAAATTGTTCAAGGCGGTGCTTGCTGAGTTTACACGTACCATTCCCGAAAAAGCAGAGAGGATAGAAAGACTCTACCGTTCGAGAAACTGGCCGGATTACTCCATAGAAGTTCACGGACTTAAGAATGCGTCCAGACAGATAGGCGCGATGGAACTATCATCCATGTGTGCGGAACTTGAAAAGGCGGGAAGATCTTCGAATGAAGAGATGATCATGCAGATACATGACGGCATGATCGAAAGATTCAGAGCCTATGAACCGGTATTCAAGGCATATCTTACAGAGAACGGTGCTTTGTAAGTGAAAATACAATGAATTAATTATTTATTTTTTGCAGGAGGTTTTTTAAATGTATTCGCTTGATGAAGTAAAGAACGTAGACCCCGAGGTAGCACAGGCCATCGTTGACGAGCAGAACAGACAGAATTCTCATCTGGAACTGATCGCATCTGAGAACTGGGTAAGCAAGGCTGTTATGGCAGCAATGGGCAGCCCCCTCACCAATAAATATGCCGAAGGATACCCCGGAAAGCGTTACTACGGCGGATGCGAGTGCGTAGACGTTGTCGAAGAACTCGCAAGAAACCGCGCTATGCAGCTCTACGGATGCACATATGCAAATGTTCAGCCCCACTCCGGAGCACAGGCAAACCTTGCGGTTCAGTTCGCACTCCTTCAGCCCGGTGACACCATCATGGGCATGAACCTTGATCACGGCGGACACCTTACTCACGGATCACCCGCAAACATCTCCGGAACATATTTCAATATCGTTCCTTACGGTGTTAACGATGAGGGATTCATCGATTATGACAAGCTTGAGGAGATCGCTAAAGAAGCTAAGCCCAAGATGATCATTGCAGGTGCTTCGGCATATGCACGTACCATCGACTTCAAGCGTTTCAGAGAGATCGCAGATGAAGTCGGCGCATTCCTCATGGTCGACATGGCTCACATCGCAGGACTTGTAGCTGCAGGGCTTCATCCCAGCCCCATTCCTTATGCGCATGTAGTTACCACCACCACTCATAAGACTCTTCGCGGACCCAGAGGAGGAATGATCCTTTCAAGCGCAGAGTTTGCTAAAGAGCACAAGCTCAATAAGGCAGTATTCCCCGGAATCCAGGGCGGACCTCTTATGCACGTTATCGCTGCAAAGGCAGTTTGCTTCAAAGAGGCTCTCGATCCTTCATTCAAGGTTTATCAGCAGGGCATCATTGACAATGCACAGGCTCTTGCAAAGGGACTTATGTCCAGAGGCCTTAAGCTTGTTTCCAGCGGAACCGATAATCATCTGATGCTTCTTGACCTTACTCCTTTTAACCTTACCGGTAAGGAGATCGAGGCACTTATGGATGAGGCACATCTTACCGCCAATAAGAACACCATCCCCAACGATCCTCAGAAGCCCAATGTAACAAGCGGTATCAGACTCGGAACTCCCGCTGTTACTTCCAGAGGACTTAAGACCGAAGATATGGATCAGATTGCTGAGGCAATCAGCCTTATCGTTAAGGAGAAGGAAGCAGGCGTTGAGAAGGCAAAGGCTATCGTTATGGCCCTTACAGAGAAGTATCCTCTGAAATAAATAAGTAATTGACTGGAGAAAGACATGATTCAAGTTGCTGTATTCGGATACGGAACCGTAGGTAGCGGAGTTGTCGAAGTTATCGACAGAAACAATGCTTACGTTTCCGATAATTCGGGAGATAAGGTAAACGTTAAATACATACTCGATCTTCGTGATTTTCCCGGAGATCCCAATGAATCAAAACTCGTACATGACGTTGATGTCATTTTAAACGATGACGAAGTATCCATCATCTGCGAGACCATGGGAGGAGTTGGAGCCGCTTATAAATTCACCAAGGCTGCACTCGAGAAGGGAAAGAGCGTTTGCTCATCCAATAAGGAGCTCGTTGCAAAACACGGCGCCGAGCTTATTCAGGTTGCCAAGGCTCACGGATGTGCTTACCTTTTCGAAGCAAGCGTAGGCGGAGGTATCCCCGTTCTCAGAACCCTTACCACCGCACTTACCGCTGAGAGAATTACAAAGATCGCAGGTATCCTTAACGGAACCACCAACTTTATTCTGACCAAGATGGAACAGGACGGAGCTGATTTTGCGGATACCCTTAAGATCGCACAGGATCTCGGATATGCAGAGAAGGACCCTACCGCTGATATCGAAGGATATGATACCGCAAGAAAGATCTCTATCCTTTCAGACATTATGTCCGGACATTTTGTTGATTCCGATGCGGTTTCTACCGAAGGAATCACCAAGATCACAAGCTCCGACATCGCGATCGCTTCAAAGGCCGGATACAGCATTAAACTCCTCGGACTTGCATCCAGATATGATGATGACAGCGTAAGCACGATGGTAGCACCTTTCCTCGTTGCAAAGTCACATCCCATCGCAGGTGTAAGTGATGTGTTTAACGCGGTATTCGTAACCGGCAATATGCTCGGTGAGACGATGTATTACGGCAAGGGCGCCGGCAAACTTGCAACCGCAAGCGCAGTTGTGGCCGATGTTATAGATGCGGCAAGAAAAGGCTCTTCCTGCATGTATAAGGGATGGGATGAAACTCCCGTCAAGGCAGCCTCTTTGATGGAAGCCGAGTACAGATTTTTCGTAAGATGTTCATCCGCTGATGCGGATTCCGTTAAGGCGGGATTTGCCGGTGCGGGAGAAAATATCACCGCGGGATCCGATACCGGATTCATTACGGGTAAGATGACTCAGTCCGGATTCGATGCGGCTGCTGCAAAGGCAGGTGCTAAGATACTCGGAAGCATCAGAGTTTATGAATAATATTTGAAAGAGGATTATGGAAAGATGGCAAAGGTAGTAAAATTCGGCGGCAGCTCACTTGCTTCTGCCGAGCAGTTCAAAAAGGTCGGCGATATCATCAGAGCTGATGAAGAAAGAAGATATGTAGTCCCTTCGGCTCCCGGTAAGAGATCTCCCAGAGATACCAAAGTTACCGACATGCTCTACAATCTCTATGACAGTGTTTCTGACGAGAGAAGTTTTGCGGAGTGCCTCAAGAACATTCGTGCAAGATATGATGAGATCATCAAAGGACTCGGACTTACTCTTGATCTTACGGATGAGTTCGATCTGATCGCCAAGAATCTTAAAGCAGGTGCAGACAAGGATTATGCCGCATCCAGAGGAGAGTATCTCAACGGACGCATCATGGCAGCATATCTCGGATATGAGTTCCTCGATCCCGCCGATTATATTATCTTTGACAAGAAGACCGAAAATTACGATCCCGAGAAGACATACAAGAATCTCGGAAAGAAACTTGAAAAGGTTCAGAGAGCAGTTATCCCCGGTTTCTACGGAGCATATGCTGACGGAACCGTTAAGACCTTCTCAAGAGGCGGATCCGATATCACCGGTTCGATCGTAGCACGTGCGATCCATGCGGATGTTTACGAGAACTGGACAGATGTATCCGGATTTATGATCACCGATCCCAGGATCATCAAGAATCCCGCAAAGATCGAGACCATTACTTACAGAGAACTCAGAGAGCTCGCTTACATGGGCGCAGGAGTTCTTCATGAGGATGCCATCTTCCCCGTAAGACAGGAAGGCATCCCCATCAATATCAGAAATACCAACGACCCTAAGGATGACGGAACATGGATTGTAGAGACCACTTCCAAGAAGTCCAAGTATGTCATCACCGGTATTGCAGGCAAGAAGGGATTCTGTGCCGTTAACGTCGATAAGGATATGATGAACTCCGAGATCGGATTCGGAAGAAGAGTTCTCCAGGCATTTGAGGAGAACGATATTTCATTCGAGCATCTTCCTTCCGGTATCGATACCATGACCGTATTCGTACATCAGGATGAGTTCAGACATAAGGAGCAGAGTGTTGTTTCCGCTATCCGCAGAATGACCAATCCCGATACCATCGACATCGAATCGGACCTTGCTCTTATTGCTGTCGTAGGACGCGGTATGAAGTCTACCAGAGGAACTGCGGGAAGGATCTTCTCCGCACTTGCTCATGCACATGTAAACGTTAAGATGATCGATCAGGGTTCATCCGAGATCAATATCATCATCGGTGTCGCTAATTCTGATTTTGAGACGGCTATCAAGGCCATCTATGATATTTTTGTCGAGACAAAAATGTAAAGTTTTCAATTTTCCGCATGTTTCATGCGGATAAAAGGAGCTGAGATTTTGAGCAGACATAAGAAGAAAAACAGGAAGAATAACGCTTCACATGCAAGTGAAGAGATCAGGACCAAAGTTACGGATGAAGTGACCGAAGAGGAAGCAGCAGAAGATGCTGCGGAAGAATCCGTACCCGAAGATAATGCATCGGAGGAAGCGGAAGCCGCAGAAACAGCCGAAGTTCCGGCTGAAGAGTCCGAAAAACCTGAAGTGACCGAAGACTCCGCAGAAAGCGAAGGCGTTGATGCTAAAGAGGAAGAGGATGCAGATGTTGCAGAGGCGATAGCTTCCGCAGAAGAGGAATCTACCGAAGAGAACGGATCGGACGCTAAAGAATCAAAGGCGGAAAAATCTTCCGAGAATGAGAAAAAAGAGAAGAAAGTAAGCCGTGATGCTCTCAGGGAGCAGACCGAAAACGAGAGGATCAGGCGTGAAGCCAGACATAAAAAACGTATCCGTCAGCAGGTTACCGCATATGTGATACTGGTTATTATTCTTGCCGTGATCGGATGCGGTATCTTCTTCGGAATCAAATTTTTCGTAAATGCCGCAAGAGACAGAAGAACGGCTCAGGAAGCTGCAGAACTGGAGCAGCAACAGCAGCTTGAAGCAGAAGCTCAGGCTCAGGCT
Organism: Lachnospiraceae bacterium; assembly: GCA_018056425.1. Classification (GTDB taxonomy): domain Bacteria; phylum Bacillota; class Clostridia; order Lachnospirales; family Lachnospiraceae; genus AC2028. Next base: position 13,226 of record JAGPFR010000004.1, on the reverse strand, counting down.
GAACCTGTTATCGAAGAGCCTCCCGCTCCGACTGTGGAGGATCTCGGTCCCACACCTCAGGAGCAGCTCGATGCGCTTATCGCTTCCGATATCGCAGCCATGACTCTTGAAGAGAAGGTTCAGGGGCTTATGTTCATCACTCCCGAATCCATTACCGGTGTTGATCGTGTAATGATCGCAGGTGACGGCACCGCAGCCGCACTTTCGGATTTTTGTCCCGGCGGTATTATTTATTCTGCTAAGAATGTTACTTCCGCGGATCAGTTCTCACAGATGATGGCAACCACATCGACTCTTGTGAGCCGCCCCGTTTTCCTCGCAACTTCCGAGACCGGACTTAACGAATCGGGTCTTGTGGGAGCAGGGGTCATCACATCATCCATGACACCCGCAGATGCGGCTGCAACGGGCGATGTTGAGCAGGTTGTTAATGTCGGTATAAATGTAGGCACAGGACTTCACAGCGTCGGTATTACGGTCGATTTCGCGCCTGTAGCGGATCTGTCTGTAACTGCAGGAGGTATAGGTGCAAATGCAACCTATGGTAACGATGCTGCGGCAATTACGCCTTATGTGACCGCTATGGCAGACGGACTTCTCCAGTCAGGAGTAACGCCCGTATACAGATATTTCCCGTCACTTGCGGCTTCGGGTCAGAATCCCCAGTACGGAAGAGCGGTTTGTGACAGAAGCATTGAAGATTTCAGAAGCAACGAATTCCAGGTATGGCTTTCTGCAGTTAATGCGGGAGCTTCGATGATCCAGATGAGTAATGTCATCTATCCTTCCATCGACAGTGATTCACTTCCTTCATCGCTTTCTGATAAGACCGTAACGGGAGTGCTTCGTGATGAGCTTAAATATGACGGAGTCATCATCAGCGGTCCTTTAAGCGACGCTGCCATTACTTCTTACTATACGCCCGCTGAAGCGGCTGTAATGGCTCTTAAAGCAGGATGTGACATGATTTATTCGTCACCTGATCCGAGAGCTGCCGTACAGGGCATTCTGGATGCGGTAGCGGAAGGAGTTATCTCAGAGCAGAGAATAGACGATGCCCTGACAAGGATCTACAGAGTCAGATACGCGGACGAACTTGAAAGACTGAGAGGCGAATATGAATTAAGCGCTGCATCCCTGGGAGTGGATCTCACGGGAGTACAGTACTGATAAAAAACTTTTACCCCGAGAAATCGGGGTAAAAAAATTCCCGGATGAAAATCCGGGAATAAAAAAGAGCGATAGACGGGGCTCGAACCCGCGGTCTCCACCTTGGCAAGGTGGCGCTTTACCAACTAAGCTACTATCGCATGTCTGCTTCGCACGACATGTGTTAATATACTAAAAAGCAGACTCTTTGTCAACAAGATTTTTTAAAAACTTTTTGACGTTTTTTTCAGGCTTTAACTTCCCCGTTGTTTTCTTTTTTCTCGGGGATCCCGAGGAGGGAAGAGACCTTGACCGGTGCCTTTTTCTCAACAATGCTCCAGATCATGAAAGAGATGATCGCACAGCATGTTCCGGTGATGATTCCTGCGATAACATCGGTAGGATAATGAACTCCGACATAAAGTCTTGAAAAAGCGATAAGAAATGCCATAATAATCGATGGTATTCCGAGCTTCTTTGGTCCCTTTACGAGAAAAACGACAGCGGCTGCAAATGATGCTCCCGAATGTCCCGAAGGAAATGACCAGTCGTGCTGTTCTTCGATGAGAAGCTTAAGGCCCTGGCCGCCAACGGTTTCGGGCAGGTAAGGTCTGGGTCTTGCAACAAGATTTTTGATGATCGCGTTGTTGATGACTACCGACATTACAAGAGCTATGCCCGCCATAAGTCCGAGGGGTCTTGTCTTTTTGAAGCAGCAAAGAAGTATTGCGATGAGAATCCAGAAGATTCCTTTATCACCCAGATGAGTGATGAGTTTCATGATGGGAGTAAGAAAATCATTTCTTACATTTTCCTGGAGGAAGATCAGAAATCTGCCGTCCCAGGGCATGTTTAAAAGTGCGTCCATGGTTTTTTATTCCTTTCGATACGGCTAGGCGCCAATTTTGTTCAGTCTTTTAACCGACTGGAATATAATAACACATACAGAGGTTTTTATGTACGATAATGTTCAGGTAATAATACCGTCGCTGAATCCCGACGAGAAGCTTGCGAAAACCGCAGCAGGAATGATTGAGAAAGGATTCACCGATGTGATACTGGTCGATGACGGATCGGATGAAGCGCATCGCGGTGAATTCGGCAAGATCAAAGAGGCGTATCCCGACAACATCACCGTTTTGGTGCATGAGGTAAACAAGGGTAAGGGAAGAGCCATGAAGACGGCCTTCGAATACGTTTTAAAAGAGAGGAAGGATTCTCTCGGAGTGGTTACCGTAGATGGAGACGGACAGCATACTCCCGAAGATGCCGCAAAGTGTATCGATGCCATGATAGAAAAGAATGCGTTCATCATCGGCTGCAGGGATTTCTCGCTTCCTCAGGTTCCGGCAAGGAGCAGACTCGGAAATGTCATTACAAGAAACGTATTCAGATATGTCTGCGGAATAAAGGTATCGGATACCCAGACCGGTCTCAGAGCGGTTCCCGCATCGCTTCTTGAGTATATGACTCATGTTGACGGCGACAGATACGAATACGAGACCAATCAGCTCCTTAAGATCGGATCTGATCATATTTCTTATTCCGAAGTTCCCATCGAAACAGTATATATCGACGATAATCAGACTTCACATTTCCATCCTTTCAGGGATTCCGCAAGGATATACGGAGTTATACTTAAATTTGCCGCAAGCAGCGTAATTTCGTGTATAATAGATATAGTTTCATTCAGAGTTATACTCCTGTTTATTCCGAGTGTGATTGAACAGGCCACGAGAGGCTCGATAGCGGGCGTTCTGGCTCGTATCATATCGGCAGCATGCAATTTCCTCATCAACAAAAAGGTGGTCTTCGGAGCTAAGGGAAATTCCGCAAAAAGCGCCGTCAGGTATTTGATCCTGGCGTTATGCCAATTGGGTGCTTCACTTGGTCTTGTTGCGTTGTTTACGATACTGTTTAGGGCAAACAGCGACTGGGTGAAAACATTTATCAAAATAATCGTAGATACCTGTCTATTCTTTGTAAGCTTCAAGATACAGAGAAACTGGGTATTTAAAACTGAGAAAGGTAACAGTAGTAAAGATGTCTAAGTTAGAAGAGAAGAGTTCCGGCTCGGGAATCAGAGCCGCAAAGATCGTTTTAAAGGTGTTCTTAAGGTTTTTGGCAATTTTGGGAGTTACGCTTTCACTTGTTCTGATCCTTCTGGTCGGTGCCTGCTTCCTTGCAATGCACGGACCCAGTCCCGCTTTCAGAAGCCAGTTTGCAATGTTTGCGTATGAGACAAGTGCACTTAAATGGCTTCCCAGACTTTTCCTCGGAAATGAGCGTTTTGAAACCATTATCGCGGAAAACACCATGCCCGAGGTAGAAGACGGAACCTCTTCAAATACCGATCTTATCCAGATTGTTGATACTCCGGTAGACGGTGAGGAAGTAAAACCCATCATCATCGAGGAGATAAACGGCGGAACATATCACGGATACATGATGATCATTCAGGATCCTTCGACAGTATTCGTGGGAACCGTTGAGCAGTTTGCACAGACCGACGGAGACGTTGTTAAGAAATTCTGTGAGCGCTATAACGCAATCGCAGGTGTTAACGGCGGAGAGTTCGTCGATATGGGTTCATACAGCTATACCGCATGTCCCGTCGGCGGCGTTATTTCCCAGGGAGTTCCCGTATATGAAAACAATGACGCAGGCAAGTGGAATCTTGTCTGTATGACTAATGACAATAAACTTATCCTTCTCAAGGGATATTCCGTATCACAGGCGATCTCAATGGGCGTAAGAGATGCCGTTCACGTAAAGCATGAGACAGGTCCTTTCCTGATCATCGATGGCGAGCCTCTCGAAGTTCCCAGCGTTGATGTATACGGCGGAGGTAAGAATCCCCGTACTGCGATAGGACAGCGTGCCGACGGTGCGATACTTATGTGCTGCATCGACGGCCGTCAGGCATCCAGCCTTGGCGCTACATTCAAAGAGATGATCGATATCATGCAGGATTACGGTGCAATCAATGCCGCATGTCTTGACGGCGGTACTTCAACTCAGATGGAGTACAACGGACTTACCGTTAACAATCCTTATTCACCTACCGGACCCAGAAGATGTCCCACTGCATTCTTAGTCATGAGCACCCCTGAGAATTCCTCTTATGATGCTCTTGCAATCATGAACGGGGAGGCAAACTGATGAGTAACGGTTATAAGAAAAAAAGCTTTTTTAAGATCGGACTTTTAATTTATTTTCTGCTCGGACTTGTGGGAATATTCTTCTTCCTTCGCTGGTTTAACGGTTATCTGACCGCGTATGAATCGGCACTTCCCGCAACGGGAATCGCAGAAGTCAGATCCGCATTCGAAAGCGGTGCGATCGAAGAAGTCATGAGCGGAGAAAATCTCGTAACGGAATCCGCATATTACAACATCTTTGATTACGAAGCACATATCAAGGAGCTGATCGTCGGCAAAGAGATTACCATTGAGGAATCCTCACAGTCATCCGCAGAAGTTCCCAGATATGTCATCAAGGCAGGCGGAGAGCCTGTTACCGATGTAACACTCAAGGTTGTCGGACAGAATGATTACGACATGGATATCTGGGGATGCGATAAGTTTTATCCCGACCAGTATCTGATGTCGGATGATGAATATATCATCACCGTTCCTTCTGATTTTATCGTCAATGTATCCGGAAGAGATCTTACTTCCGCAGACATTAAGAAGGATGAGAACGGAAATGCGATCGTAAACGGAATCGATGTTATTTCGAACGTAACTTCATACATGAATTATGTTCCGACATTTACCACTTATTCCGTAAGGGGACTTTGGAATGATCCCGTTGTTACCGCCAAGGCTGCGGACGGAACTCCCGTAACACTTGATTGTGACGGGACCACATACAGTGCGCCTCTTCAGACAGATGCAAATGTAATGGCTGAGATCAATGCACTTATCCCTACGATCGTGGAAGCTTACGGAAAGCACTTCATCGGAGTTAACTCGGGTGCGGTATATAATTACCTTCTTCCCGATTCCGAATACAGAGCATCACTTTCAACGGCAATGACGAATTTCTATCCCACTTCACACATCACCACTTATGATTACTACAATGTGAGTGCGGATAACTTCATAACCTATTGCGACAACTGTGTATCCGCCAATATCACCTTTGATCTTGTGGTCAGATTTAATTCGACCGCTTATCAGACCAAGAACGAAGGCAGTGATGCGGTATGGGTATTCATTAAGCAGAACGGTACCTGGTATCTTGCGGATGTTCCCAGACAGGAACCCAGAACTCTCGAGGATGCCGGTATAACAGATTAACTCTTTAAAGGAGGCAGTCTATGAAGCTTATATTTGTCGGAGCAGCACATGAAGTAACGGGAAGCTGTCATTACCTGCAGGCATGCGGCAAGAACATCCTTGTCGACTGCGGTATGGAGCAGGGCATCGATACTTTCGAAAATGTTCCTCTTCCGGTACCCGAAGCACAGGTCGATTACGTTTTCTTAACTCATGCGCATATCGATCACTCGGGATTGTTACCTCTCCTCTATGCAAGGGGATTCAGAGGACAGATCTTTGCAACGGATGCAACCTGCGATCTGTGCTCGATAATGCTTCGTGACTGTGCTCACATCCAGCTGATGGATGCCGAGTACAAAAACAGAAAAGGCCGTCGTACCAAGGATATGCCTCTGGTAGAGCCTCTCTACACCATGGAAGATGCGGAGGGTGCAATCAGAAGACTGGTGGCATGTCATTATGACACCATTGTCGATATTTGCGACGGTATTCAGATCAGATTTACCGATATCGGACATCTCCTCGGTTCTGCAAGTATCGAGGTTTGGATAACCGAAGACGATAATTCCAAGAAACTTGTTTTTTCCGGAGATATCGGAAACAGCGGACAGACACTTATCAAAGATCCCAAGCCCACCACCGAAGCGGATTACGTTATCATGGAATCCACATACGGTGACAGGGATCATCCTCCCGTAGAAGGCGATTTCGAAACTCAGCTTGCCGATATCATTCAGGAAACATTTGATAAGGGCGGAAACGTTGTTATTCCTTCTTTTGCCGTAGGCCGTACCCAGGAACTTCTGTATTACCTCAGAAGGATCAAGGTCGGAAAGAGGATCAAGGGACACGATAATTTCGCGGTATATGTGGATTCACCTCTTGCCGTGGATGCGACGGAAATCTTTACCGCAAACCGTATGGATTGCTTCTCCGACGAAGCTATGGCACTTGTTAAGCAGGGTATCAACCCGATCTCTTTTGCGGGATTAAAGCTTGCCATCACCAGTGAAGAATCGAAGAATATTAACTTTATTGAAGAGCCCAAGGTTATCATTTCCGCATCGGGCATGTGTGAGGCGGGACGTATCAGGCATCACCTAAAGCACAACCTCTGGAGACCGGAGTGTACGATCCTGTTCGTAGGTTATCAGGCAAACGGAACTCTCGGAAGAGCGATTGTGGAGGGCGCCGAGACGGTTAAGCTGTTCGGTGAAGAGATTGAGATAAGAGCGCAGATCAAGCAGCTTAAAGGTCTTTCGGGACATGCCGGAAAATCAGGACTTATCTGGTGGATCTCACAGTTTACCGAAAAGCCCAAGAAGGTATTTATCGTACACGGTGAAGATGCGGTTGCAACGCAATTTGCCGAGACACTTAAGATAGAGTACGGACAGCGTGCGGTTGCTCCCTACAGCGGATCCGAATTTGATCTTGCGGCAGGAAGATTTACCTACGAAGCTGCTCCCGTTAAGAAGGCCAAGAAAGCAGCAGGCAAGACCGTATCCGGTGTTTATGCACGTCTTGTTGCCGCAGGTCAGAGACTTATGGCTATCATCAAGGGAATGGACGGATATCCCAACAAGGATATCGGAAAGTTCGCAGACCAGATCACATCGCTGTGTGATAAGTATGATGACAGGAAATAAAAGGTGGTTTTACAAGTATGAGTTATGCAGATGAAGTATTCAAACAAACATGCCGTGATATCCTTGATAACGGTACCAGCACTGAGGGTCAGAAGGTAAGACCTCACTGGGAAGACGGAACTCCCGCTTATACCATCAAGAAATTCGGCGTGGTAAACAGATACGATCTGTCCAAGGAGTTTCCCATAATGACTCTTCGCCGTACCGGACTTAAATCCGCTACGGATGAGATTCTGTGGATATGGCAGAGAAAGAGCAACAATATACATGATCTTCACTCACATATCTGGGACGAGTGGGCGGATGAGGACGGCTCCATCGGTAAAGCATACGGATATCAGATGGCTGTTAAGCACGAGTATCCCGAGGGAAAGATGGATCAGGTAGACAGAGTCATCTATGACCTCAAGCACAATCCTTTCTCCAGAAGAATCCTGACCAACATCTATGTATTCCAGGATCTTCATGAGATGAATCTCTACCCCTGTGCATACTCTATGACTTTTAACGTTACCCAGAAGGCCGGAGATGACAAGCTTACCCTGAATGCGATTCTTAACCAGCGTTCACAGGACATGCTTGCCGCAAACAACTGGAACATTGTTCAGTATGCCGTTTTAGTACATATGCTTGCGCAGGTTTGCGATATGAGAGTCGGAGAGCTCGTACATGTGATCGCAGACTGCCATATTTATGACAGACATATTCCTCTTATCGAGGAGATGCTGGGGAGAGAACCTCTGCCTGCTCCTAAGTTCATCTTAAATCCCGATGTACATGATTTCTACAAGTTCACATCGGATGATGTTTCACTCGAGAACTATCAGCACCACGAGCAGATCAAAAATATTCCCATAGCAATTTGAAACAGGAGTAATGAACTATATGACTATAATTGTTGCCGCAGATCAGAATTGGGCAATCGGAAATAAAGACGATCTTCTTGTAAGGATAAAGGAAGACCATAAGAACTTTAAAGAGTTGACCACGGGACATACCGTTATTCTCGGAAGAAAGACTCTTTGTACATTCCCCGGAGGCCTTCCTCTTAAGAACAGGACCAACATCATCATGAGCCGTGATCCCGGATACAGTGTTGAGGGAGCAAAGGTCGCTCACAGCGTTGATGAACTTCTTGAGATGGTTAAAGAGATCGATGACGAAGTCTTCGTAATCGGCGGCGGCACCATTTACGATCAGCTCCTTCCATACTGCGATAAAGCAATCGTAACCCGTATTGATCATGAATATGAAGCAGATACCTACTTCCATGATCTTGATGCAGATGATGAGTGGGAGATTACAAATACCTCCGATGAAATGACATCATTCGATCTTACCTATCACTTCGTAACTTACGAAAGAAAATAAAAAGGTCCTGCCGTTTCATTTGAACATAATTTATGGGAAGCTCATTTGAGCTTCCCATTTTATTTGTCATGGTTCTTCCTCGGCAGTATCTGAGGCTTCGGTTTCTTCCGGATCTTCCGGCATCTTAAATCCGCCGGGGCTTCCTTCGGTATATCTGAACACTTCACGCATTCTTGCGTAATAATCGAAGAACGTGTATCCGTAATCGTTGTATCTCCATCCGTATCCGTAAGGATTGCCGCTGTAAACGCATATGCAGTCTGGATGAGCCTCAGTGTATTCATCGAAAGATTCCCTTGACAATGGATTACCGATACAGCTGAAGCGGTCCAGGTTCATATCCATGATCCCGCCTATATCACTCGTGTGCGTATAGCTGATATTGAGGTATTTGATCGAATCCATGTCCGCAATGACGGACAGGTTCTGTATGTGATAGCAGCTTACAAGCTCGAGCCAGGTGAGCTTGCTGCAGCCGGTCAGCGGTGTCAGGTCCGCAAACTGCGCATCCGACAAAATAAGACATTCAAGGTCCGGCATGTTTTCTATAAATGATATATCGGTGATCCCGCTGTCGTGTCCGAGATCCATATAAATGACCTCGTTGCAGTATTGCAAAGGGCCGGTCATGGAGTCATTGATACCGTGAGTCATCCGAATGACCTGATCGTCTGTGAGTGCAGATTTCCATCCTACGTGGACTCTCCAGACTACCTTTGTGCCCGGATAATCTTCCCTGATACCGGCCATTATCTCATCATCGATCCCACAGTCATCCAGAAGAAAATATTCGCATTTATCGAGAATATTCAGGGCCTGCCTTATAGTCTGCTCGCCCTCGTTTCCGATTTCGGCTTTTATAAAGCACACCTCGGTGTCCTCAGTCGAAATATGCTGATCATAAAGATCGAATTCATAGATAAAATGGACATCCGGCAGGGCTTCCTTGAGAACGGTAACAGCTTCGAATGAGAGGGAAGGTTCATCTTCACCGGGCATGAGGTTCACCTCGGAAAGTTCCGGCATTTCCGAGATTATTCCTATAACTTCTGTTATGTCCTCGGGGGTCATATCGGACAGATCGAGGTATGTTTCGCTCAGATCGTACTCTTTTCCGAGGATCTCGACGGTTTGGGGAAGGATTTCCTCGGGCTCGGGTGAGGGCTCGGGTTCCGAAATTGGTGCCGGCTCCTGCGTAGAAACCGGAGTTTCTGCGGTATTTCCTATATTTGTCTGCGTTGCGGGAGACTGGGGAGCCTGAGAACAGGCGCAGAATGCGAGTATTACCGATGCTGCAAGCATCGAAAGCTTTATTTTCTTAAAGTTCATTTCAAAATATCCCTCAAAAGTTGTAAATACATACATTATTGTACCAAAAACCCCGTTGTGCTAAAATGTTTTAAAGTTTTTTTATTTTATATAAGAAAGAAGGCGGATCTGAAATGGAAAAGAAAGACATTGATTGGGGCAACTTAGGATTTGGTTATATCAAGACCGATTATCGCTACGTCTCTAACTTTAAAGACGGCAAGTGGGATGACGGTGAGATTACCACCGACGATAAGGTCGTGCTTAGTGAGTGCGCAGGCGTTCTTCAGTACGCTCAGACCGTATTTGAGGGACTTAAGGCATATACAACCGAGGACGGACGTATTGTAACTTTCCGCCCCGACCTTAACGCAGAGCGTCTCAATCAGTCTGCTGCAAGACTTGAGATGCCCACTCTTCCCGACGGAAGATTTATTGATGCCGTAGAAAAGACCATTAAGGCAAATGCGGCATTTGTACCTCCTTACGGAAGCGGTGCAACTCTTTATGTCAGACCTTACATGTTCGGATCCAATCCCGTTATCGGCGTTAAGCCCGCTGACGAGTATCAGTTCAGAATCCTTGTAACTCCCGTAGGCCCTTACTTCAAGGGAGGCGCTAAGCCCATCGTTATCAAGGTATCAGATTTTGACCGTGCTGCACCTCATGGAACCGGAAACATCAAGGCAGGCCTTAACTATGCAATGAGCCTTCATGCGATCGTTACCGCACATGAAGAGGGATTTGCCGAGAATATGTATCTTGATGCCGCAACCAGAACCAAGGTTGAGGAGACCGGCGGAGCTAATTTCCTCTTCGTTACCAAGGACGGCAAGGTTGTTACTCCCAAGTCAAACAGCATCCTTCCTTCCATCACCAGAAGAAGTCTCATCCAGGTTGCAAAGGATTATCTCGGACTCGAAGCAGAGGAAAGAGAGATCACTCTAGAGGAAGTTGCGGATATGGCAGAGTGCGGACTTTGCGGAACCGCAGCAGTTATCTCACCTGTCGGCAAGATCAACGATCACGGCAAGGAGATCTGCTTCCCCAGCGGAATGGAAGAGATGGGACCTGTCACCAAGAAGCTGTATGATACTCTCACCGGAATTCAGATGGGCCGCATAGAAGCTCCCGAAGGATGGGTACACGAGATAAAGATTTGATTTCAATAATAAGAAAATTCAGAACGACATTATGTGCGATCCTTGCCGTCAGCCTGCTGATCGGCTGCGGCAGGGCGCAGGTCGTGCTTACCACAGGCTTTAAACAGGACGAAGTATTTATCGTCGGAAGTGAAAGCTGCAGCCTGCCGGAACTTATGATATACATCACCAATATCCAGAAGACATATGAAAATGTCTTCGGTGAGGAGATAAGAAATGTTACTTCGGACGGAGTTACTTTCGAAGAGAGCATTAAGAATACGGCACTTGCGCAGCTTGCACAGATAAAGACCATGTATCTGATGGCGCTTGACAGAGGTCTGTCCCTTGATCCGGCACATCAGAATGCAGTCAGACAGGCTGCAATGGAGTATTATTCTTCGCTGTCGGAAGCGGAGAAAGAAGAGCTCGGTGTAACCGAGGATCTTATTGAGAATATGTATTATGAGATGGCTCTGGCACAGGTTGCTTACGATGAGATCATTAAGGATATATCACCGGAGATCTCGGATGATGAAGCCAGATTCGTAAAAGTCAGGATCATCTATATGCGCACCGCATATAAAAACGGTGACTCGCTGATCCCATATATGGACAGCGATTATGACAGAGTATATAAGACTCTCCAGGGTATCAGGGAAGGAATCTTAGACGGCAGTCTTGATTTTGAAACCGAAGCGATGAGATATAACGAAGCAGGTGAATCGGTAATCTCTTTCGGAAAAGGAACCATGGATATCGCAGTCGAGGAAGAAGCATTTTCTCTGGCGGGTGGAGAGGTCAGTGATATAGTGGGTACCGCGGACGGCCTGTATCTGATGCAGTGCATTCTGCCGCTCGACAGGACCCAGACGGATGAAAACAAAGTGCTCATCACACGTAAACTGAGAGATGAAGCGTTTGAATCCGTTTATAATGAATTTGTAGGAAGTCTTATAAGAAATCTAAACAGTGAACTCTGGAAAACAGTGACTCTTAATTACGATCCTGAGATTACAACCTGCAGTTTTTTTGAAATCTACGACAAGTATTTGGATGGCGAGGGGCCGGATGATTAAACGCAAGTTTGTAAGTACAAGAGTTCTTCAGCCGGGTATGAGGATCGACCAAGCGATCCTTGATAAGACCGGTCGCGAGCTCATCGCGAAAGGTGCTTATCTGGATGATTTCCAGATTGAGTATCTTCAGAAGAAATCAATAGGCGGCATCTATGTGTCCGAGGGCGAACCGGATCCCGATGAGATCCATTCCCTCGAGGCTCAGCTTCCCGCATATACCAAAGAACTCATAGAAAAGAGCCGTGTAGAGGACAAGAGCAAGGTATCGCTCAGCCATGAGGTCATCAAGCGTGTAGGAGAGGGCGTTCAGTTCCTATACGATAATGTGGAATCGGAGAATTTCCTCGAAGCAACCAATAATGTAACCGGCGAGCTCGTTAAAGCAATAGAAGCAAACAATGCTATCGCAGTCGATATCAATCTGATCAAGGTCAGTGACGAATATACCTTCAAACATTCCGTAGATGTTGCCACAATGGGAATGATCATCGGAAGAAATTACGGACTATCACAGGAAGAGATAAGGGATATCGGTGTATCGGGTCTTCTTCATGATCTCGGTAAATCAAATATTCCTCTTGAGATCCTCAATAAACCCGGAAAACTCGATGATGATGAATTCGCTCTCATGAAGCAGCATTCACTGTTCGGATTCAAGATCCTGAAGGAAAAGAATGCGTTTAACGACGAGATCATGAAAGGCGTTCTCCAGCATCATGAGAAGATGAACGGAAGAGGATATCCTCTGGGAGTTACCGGAGAAGCAATCAGCAAATTTGCCAAGATCCTTTCCGTTGCGGACATATATGATGCTCTCGTAACGGAGCGTCCCTACAAAAAGGGATTCCCGAAAAGAGAAGCGCTTGAGATGATCTTTGGAATGTCCACCGAGCTTGATACCAAGGCAATTTCAAGTTTCATGGATTCTGTCATCATCTTCCCGGTCGACTCCTATGTACAGCTGTCAAACGGAGAGATGGGCAAGGTAGTTGCCAACAATCCCGGATATCCCATGCGTCCCGTCGTCATCGGATTTAAGACAGGTAAGAAATACAATCTTCTCGAAGACATCAACTGTGCTTCGATGGTCATAGAATAATATCACCCCGTAAATCTGATATGTACCCAGAATCCTGGACACATATTTATGAACTAGACTGAACATGTGGATGCTATCCTGTATTGCACAGGTGGCATCCATTTTGTTTTTGCCTGAATTCTTCTATTATTGTAATAATCTAT
>JAGPFR010000030.1 GCA_018056425.1 Lachnospiraceae bacterium | reverse complement strand
GTCCTCATCAAAATACTCATGGAACAATATATTATAGATAAGGCCGTTTTCGAGAATGGGAACGACCGTCTCAAGTTTTTCTCTTATGAACAGATCATTGGAACGGCGTTTCTTTTCCTCATCCACCATGGACATCGCATTTTTGAGAGCAGCGATCATACGGTTTCTGTCCATGGGCTTTGTCATGTATTCGATCGCACCGAGCTTTATGGCTTCCTGTGCATAGTCGAATTTATCGTATGCGGACATAACAATGAAAATCGTATTTTCATTGCTCTTTCTGATCTCGCGCATTGCATCGAGTCCGTTAATGCCGGGCATCTGAATATCCATAACAGCAATATCCGGATGGAAAGTTTCTGCAAGTTCAATTACTTTTCTTCCCGTCTTGGCGTGATCGATTATGCAGTTGTTTCCGAATTCTTTTTCGATGATGAATGTAAGGGAATCGATAACTATTCCTTCATCATCCGCGAGCAATATTTTATACATTTACGGTCTCCCTGTTGTCCGTACTCAAATACATAGTAAACTTGGAACCCTTACCCTCGCCTTCGCTCTCGATGTTAATGACATCGTCTTCACCGACGAACAGTTTAAGTCTTGCGATAACGTTATCCATTCCGATACCGTTGGATTCTTTCTTTTCACCGGATACGGGTTTTCCGTTAAGAAGGCCTTCGATCGTCTCGGGACTCATTCCGATTCCGTTATCCTCTATGCTGATGCAGGCTTTATCATCCTGCCTGTAAACTTTCATCCGGATGCGTCCTTCGCCCATCATATCCCTGATGCCGTGATTGACACAATTTTCGACTATAGGCTGAAGGATCATACTGGGCATCTTAACGTTCACAAGAGAGCTGTCTATCTCTTTTTCATATAAAATGTCACCCGAGAAACGTACATTCAATATGTAGATATAATTGTCGACAAGTTCGATCTCTTCACCGATGGTAACGGTCTTGGAGCCTTTCTTGACATTATACCTGAAAAACTCCGCCATAACCTGAACATACTCATAAGTCCTGTCCGCGCCCTCCATCATTGCAAGCTGTACACCGGCATTAAGTGTATTGAAGAGGAAATGAGGATTTATCTGTGCCTGCAGATACTTGAGCTGTGCATCCTTCAGATGGGCTTCCATCATCAGCTCTTTTTCTTTGAGCTGTCTTTCCGTCTCTGCGTTTTCCCTTATCTGTCTTATGTAATCCTGAATACTGATAACCATCTGGTTAAAAGCACCGGTAACGACACCGACCTCATCACGGGATAATTCCTGAAGGGGCTCAAGATCAAAATTACCTTTACCGACTTCATCAGCTCTGCCTGCAAGGATCTTAAGCGGGCTGATCAGATTAGCGGTAAACCTGAGGATAAGAAGAGCATTTACTACGATGACAGCTATAAGGATCAGGTTGCCTTCCTGCTCGAATGATTTGAAGGCGGAAACCATTTCACGGTAGTTCTCGGAATTCTCCTTGAACTGCACATTATTAAGACTGTAGATGTATGTGCTTATATATCCGTACAGCTTCGTGGCTTCTTCGTAATGGTTTCTGTATTTTTCTACGTTACGTCCGCGCTTTGCTTCAATGGTCTGTGCTACTTCATTCAGATATGCATTGGACATATTTCTGATGGAGTATTCCATTCTGTCAAGAAGTCTTCCTGTTACCACACCCGATAAAGCTTCGGCCTGTTCGGAATAGATCTGAGTGGATCTGTAATAGTTCTCAAGGGAATCGCTTGTCTTGGCATTCAGGTACTCGGTCATGGAATCCTGAACATGGTTTAATGAAACGGACAATTCATTGAGCTGAAGATTTGCCTGGTAAACCGTATCGATCCTTCGCGACATTATATTTATACCCGCCAGGAGCACAATGTTGATAAAGAAGACAAACAGGTTTGCCATCAGTGAAATGGTAGTCAGCTTTACCTGGAGGGACATATTGCGGAATTTAGTTCTCATCCTTATCCCCCTCCATGAACTGCGCTACATTTTCCTTGGTTATGACGGATATGTCCGTGGACAGGTACTGGCTGGTATAACCATACTGGAAGTATTCGTCAAGCGCATTGACACTGTAACGGCCCATCTGTTCGGTGTCGGTCGAGATGGTCGCATAGATAACGTTTCTGTCTATTCCGTTAAGTATTACTTCCGAATCATAATATCCGAGTATATTGACAAGACCTACTTCGTTGTAATCGACAACGGTCTGGTAAGCTGCGATCGTATCCATTTCATTGAGGCATACTACTATCTCGGGAAGGGATTCTCTGTCTTTAAGAAGAAGGGTTTTGATGGATTCCTCAACCGAGAATTCGTTGGTTGTATCCACACCGTAGATGGTTATATCAATGGGAGGATGCGATCTTTTCTCTTCTTCATTCTCTCCGTCCACCGTCTCCTGTACTCCGGTAAACAGAAGATTCTGCGCAGCATCCGCGGAGTTTACGTCGGCAAATATTACTATCTCTATGGTATCCGTCGTGAATTTCTTCTCATCCGCGAGCTTGAGGATAAGCTCACCGTACTGTTTTCCGAGATTATAGTTACTTACACCGACAAAGCTTAATCTGTCGGATGCGGAATTATCATTATATAAAGTAACAACCTGAATTCCGTTTTCCGTTGCGGCATTGATCAGTGAGGTCATCTCATCGCTGTCATCCGCGCTGACTATGATACCGTTTGCTCCCGAGATGCTTGCGATCTCCATAAGTTCATGCACGGAATAATCTCTCGAAAGATTTTCCGAGATCATCTCGACACAGTCATTGTTTCCTTCGGCAGTTTCAACCGCAGATCTGTAGACGGACTGCCAGAAAGAAGACTTCGGGTTGTCGGTTATCATCACATAATATCTGTCATACGGGGTGTCATCACTGCTGATACCGAATCTGCCCGTATAGCGGATGAAATTAATAACAAGAACCACGGTCAGCGCCACGATGACCATGGTGATAAATCCTATGAATATTGAATTATATCTTCGATTTTTGGGTGTCAATTTCAGCTTTCCTTAATTAATCATCGTACGGATAATAAAATATCACATTCAGGCTGATAAAAACAATGTGCGGCATGCAAAGCATACCGCACAAAGATGTCAGTTCAGGGTACGATCTTAAATTATTATTTCCCGGAAGTTTCAGGTTTTTCGGCATTTCTGTTTCTAACCAGATCCGCTTCGATTCCGGCGCCCTTAAGTACGGGGCTGATCCTCTTATATACAAGAAGAGTCAGGAGTGAATCCACGGTTCCCTTGATGAAGTTCAAGGGAGCAACGCAGGCGATCACAAATGAATAGATATTGTCGCCCGCAAAGGAATTAACCTCAGCACCCATTGAAAGGATCACATCGAGAGGCATTCCGTAGAGCTTCGCAAATGCGGGGAGAAGATAAAGAGCATTGAATGTAGTTCCGAAAATTGTGATGCAGACAGTTCCGAGAATGCAGGATTTGATAGCCGTTTTCCTGGACTTATTCGCATAGTAAAGAGTGGCTGCAGGAATCACAAAGGATGAACCTACCGCGAAATTTGCAAGTTCTCCTACAAATGCAGTGGATGTTCCCTTCATGAAAAGCTTAAGAACGATCTTGATGAATTCAATAAGCACGCCGACGGAAGGTCCGAAAGCATATGCGCCGATCATTACCGGGATCTCGGAAAGGTCCAGTTTATAGAAAGACGGTGCAAAGGGCATGGGTATCTCAAGCAGCATAAGAACCGCTGATATTGCAGCAAGAACTCCGGTACATGCTGCGCGTCTTGCAGCCGAAGTCTTATCGGTGATGCCCTCTTTCCGGCGGATGATCCTCTCCGCTATAACCGAGCAAACAAAAAGCCCTACGATGATAGCCAAAAAGCTTACCACATATAGAGCGTTAGAAGCGATCTGATCTGCCAGATCTTTTAAATTCATATTCTTTTTCCTCCTTCTTTCATCCGGACTGTACCGTTGGTATCGGAGTTACACCGATTCGGC
This sequence comes from Lachnospiraceae bacterium, assembly GCA_018056425.1. Lineage (GTDB taxonomy): Bacteria > Bacillota > Clostridia > Lachnospirales > Lachnospiraceae > AC2028. Next base: position 27,326 of record JAGPFR010000030.1, on the reverse strand, counting down.
CCCGATAGGGGCTCGCGGACTTTAAACCGCCAGTAGGGGATTTCACCCTGCCCTGAAGTCAACGAGTGCATTATATTACAAGGCCTCATATATTGCAATAGAGCCCAAATAATGATAAATTCTAGGTATAACAAGGTCGACATAAGATGAACACAGATAATTCGGTATATAATAATTACAACCCTGACAGAGGAAGGGCTGCATTTGATATCGCCTCTCTCATTATGGGTATAATATCTCTGGTGCTGCTGTGCACGGGTGTATTAAGCATTCCCGCCGGCGCATTGGGGGTTTTATTTTCTACCCTGGGTAAAAAGCCCGGAGCGGAGCGCAGCAGAAATTCGAAATGCGGACTGATATTATCCTGCATCGGCCTGATTGCCGGAATACTCATAGTTACGATCGCAATTTACTGGTTCTGCACGGATCCGACCGCTGTGGAACAGGTTAAGAGCATGTATGAAAGCTATGGTATGGAAATGCCGGATTTCCTGATAACGCCTGTAGGAGGAAGCACTTGAGTTTATCCGTGGGATCCATAGGAAACCAAATACCGGGATACAGTGATTCTCAGGTAAGGAGGATAGCGGGACCTACCGTTACTCCTATGGAAGAGTCTGCGCTTAAAAGCGGACAGCCGGGCAAGGTAAACAAAGCCGAGTGCCAGACCTGTAAGGAAAGAAAGTATCAGGACGGCTCCGATGAGAACGTATCTTTCAAGTCAGCCCAGCACATCTCTCCCACCGCAGCAGGTGCAAGAGTCAGGGCTCATGAGCAGGAGCACGTTTCAAACGCATATTCAAAGGCATCCAAAGACGGCGGCAAGGTATTACAGGCTTCCGTCGCAATACATACCGCGATCTGCCCCGAATGCGGCAGAACTTATATATCCGGCGGTACCACAACTACCAGGATAGCTTACAAAAACGAAAAAAATCCTTATCAGAAAGGCCTGAAGAAGCTTCACGGCCTGGCTACGGAAGGAATGAATTTTGACAAACAAATCTGAATACCGCACACCCGCGGATTTAAAAAGCCGCGCTCAGGTCGCACTTGCAGGCCGATTCAGTGCAGCGGTAATGGTTACTCTCTCATATTTCATATGGCTCTATCTGATTTCATATTCCGGAAGCATCATCTCTGCGATGATCGCCCGGATGCCTGTTTTCTCCGGATTGAATGTCAGTATCGAAGTCCAGATAGTATTTACGGTCATCTCCACTCTGATCGCTGCCTTGCTCAGCATCATAGGTGAGATGTTTGTCTGCGGTCTCGATCTGTACTATCTTAATATTTCCACAGGACGCGATGCTTCTAACGGAGATATATTTGCAGGATTCAGGGATAATCCGTCGGAAACTTTCAAGATCTCCGCATTCCTGCTGCTGCCCTCGATAATCCTGTCGCTTCCCTATAATATCTTTACGGATCTGTATCTTCTTACCGGAAGCAGGGAATGCATGTATCTGGCACTGGCATTCGTATCTCTTGCACTTCTTGCTTCGCTTTATATGCATCTTACTTACGGGGTCGCATTTTTCCTGAAACTCGATTTTCCTTCATATTCGGCTTCTAAGATCCTCCGTCTTACAAGGGAGAAAATGAAAGGACACAGAGCAAGGCTCTTTCTTCTGGATATCAGATTCATACCGATGCTGATCTTATGCATCCTTTCAATGGGAATAGGAATGATCTGGGTATATCCGATAATAACGGAAGCTCACGCTCTGTTTTTCCTGAATCTTATGAATCCGGGACATTATATCCCGATCGATGAAAGAATCTGACAAACATATAAAAGCATAATAAAAGATCCGGATGGTCATCATCCGGATCTTTCTGTTCTTATCAGTGAAGATCTTCAATCCTAAGATTCTTATGCTTATTGAGATCTATGAACTCATTTCCGCATTTTACGACAGGCCTTGAATACTCGCCGGGATTGAGCATTATGATCGTGCCCTCTCTGCCGTCCGAAAGCCTGCAGGCATTCTGGATATAGGTATAAGTTACATTCTTGAGGAATGTCATGATGATGTCGGGATCGTATTTCTCAAGTCCCTCATCTTCAAATATCTCAACAACCCTGAAAGGACAAATGGGGCCTCTGTAAACCCTCGCACTTGTCATTGCATCATATACATCACTTACTGCGGTAAGTCTCGCGAAAAGATCGACTCTGTCACCGTGAAGTTTCAGAGGATAACCGCTTCCGTCGAATCTTTCATGATGCATGATCGCGGTACTCTTGATATGATCGGGAAGATCTCTGTCCTTGAGGATCTGATATCCGTACTCGGCGTGGCGTTTGATCTCTTTTTTCTCATCATCGGTAAGAGGAGTCTTCTTATTGAGAATATCCCTGGACACTTTAAGCTTTCCGATATCGAAAAGGATTCCGGCCATCATTGCCATCTCCTGATCGGCTTTGCTCCATCTGAGCCATCCTGATACGACATAGTTCAAAAGAGCCACGTTCATACAATGAGCAAATGTAGAATCGTCAAATCCTCTCATCGCATGAAGCATATCTATTACGGATACTCTTGAGCCGGCTTTGGAGATCATATCGAGCGGCTTCTCCAGCAAAAGGATGGGATCGACTTCCACGTTCTTGTCGACCATCTCACTTACATGGAACTCGAGTGACTTTCTGCCCTCTTCATAATCAGCCTGGAATTCCTTGAATAACTCGGTATCCCTGAGCTTCTCAAAATGAGAAGGTTCATGACCGTCATCCGGAGCTGTTGAGCTTTCCGGAGCGGGCGCACTCTCTTTTACCTCATCCTCCACATATATGCTGAGAATTCCGTATAACTCAAGTCTGGTAATAAGAGTCTGCGAAAGCTTGGTGCCCTTGGCAATGACGGTTTTATTGTCATAATTGAGAACATCGCTTCCGACGATCATTCCGGGCTTAAGTTTTGAAGTAGAAATTTTGGTCATATGCTGAACCCCCGTTGCATATGGATGGATCATCAAACGTCTTCATCGTCTCCGCCGACTTCTTCTCCGCCGGAACTCTTCCACTTAAGGAAGCTTACAATGAACTGGTCAAGTTTGCCGTCAAGCACTCCGAGTGCATCCGATGTCTTATATCCGGTACGTTTGTCCGTAACCATGGTATAAGGCTGAAGGAAATAACTTCTTATCTGATTACCCCAGGCAATGTCTTTGATATCGCCTGCGATACCCTTACTCTTAGCTTCTTCCTCTTCCTGTCTGAGTTCAAAGAGCTTGGCACGGAGCATTTCAAATGCCTTGTCCTTATTCTGGAACTGGCTTCGCTCGTTCTGACAGGTGACCACGATTCCCGTGGGTATATGTGTGATACGGATAGCGGACGAGGTCTTGTTGATGTGCTGACCGCCGGCACCGCTGCTTCGGTAAGTATCGATACGTAAATCCTTATCCTCAATAACTATATCATTATTCTGAGGAATGACCGGCATTACCATGCATGATACAAAAGAGGTCTGGCGCTTTGCCTGTGCGTTAAAAGGTGATATTCTGACAAGTCTGTGAACACCTTTTTCACTCTTGAGATATCCGTAAGCATTGTCGCCGCTGACCTGGAATGAAACCGATTTGATTCCCGCTTCGTCTCCGTCCAGCATATCAAGAACTTCAAGCTTAAGTCCCTTCTTATCAGCCCACTTGGAGTACATACGGAAAAGCATTCCGCACCAGTCGCAGCTCTCGGTACCGCCGGCACCGGCATTGAGCTCGACGATCGCATCGGAATCATCGTACTCACCTGAAAGGAGCGTTGAAAGTCTGAGTTCCTCAAATCTGGTAACAAAGTTTTCAAGTTCCTCTTTTGCCTCGGGTATGAGGGATTCGTCCTCTTCCTCATTTCCCATCTCGACAAGAGTGAGTATATCGTCGATACCTGTTTCGAGGCTCTTAACCAGGTCCCTGGTATCTTTCATATTCTTGAGCTCTTTCATCTTGGTGTTTGCCCTGTCGGGATCATCCCAGAATCCGGGCGCTTCCATTTCTCTTTCGAGCTCTTCTATCTTCTTGGCCTTATCTTCAAGGCTGAGGGATTCTTTTACCTCCGCAAGGGGAGCTTTATATGCAAGAATCTCCTGTTTGATCTGATCAAGTTCTACCATTTAAACCACACTTTCCGAAAAATAAACAACAGTTACGTTTCGAAAAGCCTTGTCAGAGCTTCATGCCGGGTCTTCCGTGGCAGGCCTTGAACTTCTTGCCGCTTCCGCAAGGGCAGGGATCGTTGGGATAAACCTTCTGAGCCGCTCTTGTCTTGGGAGCTCTGGGGCCGGAATCATCCTTGTTGGTTCCGGTAACCTGAGCAACCTGTTCACGCTCAACCTTCTGCTCAACTCTGATATGCATAAGAACTTTGACGGTATCTTCCTGAATGTTCTGGATGAGTTCGTCAAACATTGCATAGCTCTGATTTCTGTATTCAATAAGGGGATCCTTCTGTCCGTAGGATGCAAGACCTGCGCCCTGTTCCATTATTGCCATATCGTCAATATGGCCCATCCACTTACGATCGATGGTTCTGAGAAGGATTACTCTCTCTACTTCACGGATCTGCTCGGGCTCAGGGAATTCGGCTTCCTTGGTCTCATAGAGCTTTACAGCCTCTTCCTTGAGCGCCTGCTTGATGCTGTTCTTTTTGAGCTTGCTCATCCGCTCGACGGTAACAGGCTCAAGAGGAATGATGGGAAGGAGAAGTTCATTAAGCTCTCCGAAATCCCAGTTCTCGGGATTGACATCATCATTGATACATGTATCAACGCATCTCTCGACGATATCGGTGATCATCTTATAAATGTAATCACGCATGCTTTCGCCGTCGAGAACCTTACGTCTCTCTTCATATATGATCTCTCTCTGCTCGCTCATTACGCGGTCATACTCGAGGAGATTTTTACGGATTCCGAAGTTGTTGGACTCGATCTTCTTCTGAGCGGATTCAATAGCTCCGGTAAGCGCCTTGTGCTCGATCTCCTGTCCCTCGGGAATACCGAGAGCATTGAACATGGAGATAAGTCTCTCGGAACCGAAGAGTCTCATCAGATCGTCTTCAAGAGAGATATAGAATTTGGATTCACCGGGATCTCCCTGACGTCCGGAACGTCCGCGGAGCTGGTTGTCGATACGTCTGGATTCATGGCGCTCGGTACCGATGATCTTAAGACCGCCGGCTGCAAGTGCTTCCTCATCAAGCTTAATATCGGTACCACGTCCCGCCATGTTGGTAGCGATGGTAACGTTTCCGTGAATACCGGCCTGAGCAACGATCTCAGCTTCTCTTTCATGGAACTTCGCATTCAGGACTTCATGCTTGATTCCTGCCTTATTGAACATCCTGCTGAGTTCCTCGGATGCATCGATGTTAATGGTACCGATCAGGACGGGCTGCCCCTTTGCATGAGCTTCCTGAGTTGCCTTAAGGATGGCATTGAGCTTCTCTCTTTTGGTCTTATAAACCGCATCCTGAAGGTCTTTTCTGATAACGGGTTTATTGGTGGGAATGGTGATGACATCCATTCCGTAGATTTCCCTGAACTCTGCTTCCTCGGTGAGAGCGGTACCGGTCATGCCGGACTTTTTCTCGAAGAGGTTAAAGAAGTTCTGGAATGTGATGGTAGCAAGAGTCTTGGACTCACGCTTAACCTTAACATGCTCTTTGGCTTCGATGGCCTGATGGAGACCGTCGGAGAATCTTCTTCCGGGCATAATACGTCCGGTAAATTCGTCTACGATAAGAATCTGATCATCCTTGACAACATAATCCTGATCTTTGTGCATGAGATTATGCGCTCTGAGAGCAAGGATGATATTGTGGTTGATCTCGGTATTCTCGGGATCCGAGAGATTCTCGATATGGAAGAACTGCTCTACTCTGGCGGTTCCGGCTTCGGTGAGGTTAACGATCTTATCCTTCTCGTTAACTACAAAGTCTCCGGTCTCTTCCTGGGTAATACCCATGATGGCATCCATCTTGGAAAGTTCTTTGACATCGTCTCCCCTTTTGAGCTGTCTTGCAAGGAGATCACACATCTCATAGAGTGCGGTGGATTTGCCGCTCTGACCGGATATGATAAGAGGAGTTCTGGCTTCGTCGATCAGAACGGAGTCAACCTCGTCGATGATACAGAAGTTAAGGTTCCTTAAAACGAGCTGCTTCTTATATATAGCCATGTTATCTCTCAGATAATCAAAGCCGAGCTCGTTATTGGTTACATAAGTAATATCGCAGTTATACGCCTGCTGCCTCTCCTCGGAATTCATGGAGTTGAGTACAACACCGACGGTAAGACCGAGGAATCTGTGTACCTCGCCCATCCACTCTGCGTCACGGTTTGCCAGATAGTCGTTGACCGTTACGATATGAACACCCTTGCCTGTAAGTGCATTGAGATATGCGGGACAGGTGGAAACAAGGGTCTTACCTTCACCGGTTTTCATCTCGGCGATCCTGCCCTGATGAAGTACTATTCCACCGATAAGCTGTACCCTGAAATGCTCAAGTCCTATAGCTCTCTTGGCAGCTTCTCTAACGACCGCAAATGCTTCGGGAAGTATGTCGTCCAAGGTCTCTCCCTTTTCAAGACGCTCCTTGAACCAGGGAGTCTTGGCCTTGAGTTCTTCATCCGAAAGTGCCTGCATTTCAGGTCTTAAACTCTCGATCTTATCAACGATCGGAGCGATTCTTTTAAGTTCGTGATCGGAATGAGTTCCGAATAATCTTTCTGTCAGTTTCATAATATGCCTTTTACCTCACATCAGCATATTTTAACAGATACGGGGGGCGGTTTCAATGAAAAAGGGGATTTTAGCAAACGCTTGAATTCATAACAATGTTTATCTATAATCACCATTGTAACCGCTTTCAGAAAACAGCCCTGAAATCTACGGAGGAACCGTGAAAGAACGTACAGTTACCATCTACGACATATCGGAAAAAGCAGGAGTTTCCATTGCGACAGTTTCAAGAGTCCTCAATAACTCCACCAATGTAAGCGAAAATACCAAGAAAAAGGTCTTAGCCGCCATCAAAGAAACCGGCTACACCCCCAATGCCTTTGCAAGAGGTCTCGGTCTTAATACCATGAAAACCATCGGTATTCTTACAGCCGACTCATCCGACCTGTATCTTGCCAAGGCAATTTATTATTTTGAAGAAGAACTCAGGGCAAACGGCTACGATTCCCTTCTGTGCTGCACAGGCTATGAGCTCAAGGATAAGAAAGCGGCCATTGACCTTCTCATCAGTAAAAAAGTGGACGGCATCATCTTTGTCGGCTCCCACTTCGTATACCCCGATGCATCCGACAATAACTACATAATAAATGCTTCGGAAAAAGTACCCGTAATGCTCCTTAATGCGGAGGTCGAAGGCGACAATATCTACTGCGTATGTTCCGACGACCATGACAGCGTATACAGGGCTACAATGAAGCTCGTGGAATCCGGACACAAAAATGTTCTTTATTATTACAACACCACCTCTTATTCCGGCCATCTCAAAGAGAGAGGCTTCAGGGATGCAATGAAGGCTGCCGGAATAAATGTGACCGAAAGACAGTTCCAGTTCTTCGAAGGTTCCAATGAAGATATTCACGGAATGTCGGCACAGCTGGAAAAAGCCGCTTCCGCCGGACTTAAGTTCGATGCGGTCATAGCTTCCGACGATACCCTGGCCCTCAGTGCGGTCAAATACGCACAGTCCAAAGGATTTGGAATCCCGGAGGACTTTTCCGTAATCGGATATAACAACTCAATGCTCACAAACTGCTGTGATCCCGAGATCACTTCCATAGATAACAAAGTAGAAACTTTGTGCAAACATCTCACATCGATACTTCTGGGAGTTCTTTCCGGTGAAGAGATGCCCAAAAAGACCGTATTCAAGGCAGACATCATCGAAAAAGGAACAACCAGGCTCAATAAAGATTAATTGATTACCAAAGGAGACCAAGAACGTGAAAGCATTTATGGACGATGAGTTTTTACTGGAAAGCAAAGTAGCTTCCAAACTCTATCACGAATATGCGGAGAAAACTCCCATTCTCGATTACCACTGCCACATCTCACCTCAGGAGATCGCAGAGGACAGAAAATTCGACAATATCGCTCAGGTATGGCTCGGAGGCGATCATTATAAATGGCGCTATATGAGAAGCTGCGGCACGGAAGAAAAATACTGCACCGGAGATGCATCGGACCACGACAAGTTCATCAAGTGGGCAGAGTGTCTGGAAAAAGCAATCGGTAATCCCCTCTATCATTGGAGCCACCTTGAGCTTCAACGTTACTTTGATTTTCACGGACATCTTACCTCCGAGAATGCAGAGGAGGTATGGGAGCTTTGCAACAAAAATCTTGCCGATCCTTCCATGAGTGCCCGCGGAATCATCAAAAAGAGCGGTGTCACCCTGATCTGCACCACCGATGATCCCATTGACGATCTTCACTGGCATAAGCAGATCGCTGAGGATCCCACTTTTGATGTAAAGGTACTTCCCGCATGGCGTCCCGATAAGGCCATGAACATTGAAAAGCCCGATTTTACAGACTACCTTGCCAAGCTTTCAGCTGTGGCAGGAACAGGCGAGATCAAGACCTGGAAGGACTTAAAGAAAGCTCTTTCTGCCAGAATGAACTTTTTTGACAAACAGGGCTGCGTAGTCTCCGATCACGGTCTCGATTATGTAATGTACTCTCCCGCTACCGATGATGAAGTCGAAGAGATCTTATCTCGGAGACTCAGCGGAAAGACAGTCAGCAAAGAAGACGAGACCAGGTTCAAGACCGCTTTCATGCTCTTTGTTGCCAAAGAGTACGCTGCTCACGACTGGACCATGCAGCTTCATTACGGATGCAAGAGAAACAACAACACCCGCATGTTCGAAGCTACCGGCCCCGATACCGGATACGACTGCATCGACAACCACACTCCCGCCGCTCAGGTAGCAGATTTCCTGAACGCACTGGATATGGATAACAGCCTTCCCAGAACCATCCTTTATTCACTGAATCCCATCGACAACGCCTATATCGGAACCATCATCGGATGCTTCCAGGATTCATCTGCGGTAGGCAAGATCCAGCAGGGCTCTGCATGGTGGTTTAACGATCACATAAAGGGTATGACCGATCAGATCACATCCCTTGCAAGCCTCGGAAACCTCTCCGGATTTGTGGGAATGCTCACGGATTCCAGATCCTTCCTGAGCTATACGCGTCATGAGTATTTCAGAAGAATACTTTGCAATATTCTCGGAACATGGGTAGAAAAGGGAGAATTCCCCGAAGATTATAAGATTCTCGGTGAGATCGTAGAAAACATCTCATACTACAATGCGGTAAGATATTTCAAATTCCCGCTATAAAAAATAAGGACGACAGAGGGACGTTTCCTCTGTCATCCTTTTTTTATTACTCTTCCGGTATTTTATTCGGGGCTTTCTTGCCCTTTGCGATCATGACCTCATTGATCTTCTTCATGATCTGAAGCTTTACGTAATCGGATATTTCCTTAGACTTCATATCCTTATAATCTTCATAGTACAGCGGATCAAGGTAATGAACCTGGGTGGTTATCGTAGCAAGGATATTTATACCGAATGCTCTGTATGAATCGATTATGGCTACGGGAACGATGGGGCATTTTGCCTTCATTGCCGCTTTAAAAGCACCGGGCATGAATTCCTGAACCATATTTCTGTTGTGATAATATCCGCCTTCCGGGAAAAGAATGTATATCTTGCCGTCTTTTACCTGTTCGGATACGGAGTGGATACTTTTTACCTGTGAACGCATGTCCGACTTGTTAAGACGCGTTCCTTCGAGCACATCCACCATCTCATCCGCAAGAGGAAGTCTCGATCTGACCTCATCCATAACGACCGTGCAGGGCCTTTCATGCGAATAAACGATACCGAGAACGTCATATTTTCCCTGATGGTTGGGGAACATTACATACCCGCCCTCTTTGGGGAGTTTTTCCATTCCGAATGCCTTGGTCCTGATACGGCCGTTTCTCATACACTGGATGACCATACGCTTAACGAAGGCATAACGTTCTTCCAAGGGATAAGAATCGAAATGACTCATTATGTACCTGGACTTGATCATGAAATAAATGATCCAGGGTATCGATACGATTATTGTCAGATAAAATCTTAGCATTTTCTCAATCGGGCACAGGCCCTCGAAAAGTTGACGTTATATACTGTAAATATTAAAATAAATCAATATGATTTTATCATAGTTGGCGGCAGGCTCGCAATTTTTTTCCATACATGTCACTGAGAAAAGAAAGGCATTTTCTTAATGATCAAAGCAGTCATTTTTGACCTCGACGGTACGATACTCGATACAGAAAAATATTATCGCATCTGCTGGCCGAAAGCCTGTGAGCATTTCGGTTTTCACATGACCGAGGATATGTATCTCAAACTCCGGAGTTTTGGAAGACCGTTTGTTTACGATCAGTTCAGGGAATGGTTCGGCGATTCATTTGATTATGACAAGGTCCGTGCTTACAGAAAGCTGATTTATGAAGAGATCGTCAAAGAGCATGGAATCGCTGTCAAGCCGGGCGCCTTAAATGCACTTAACTGGTTAAAAGAAAACGGGATCTTAAGAGCCGTAGCTACCGCCACCGATCTTGAAAGGACCGGAAGATATTTAAAAAGCGTCGGACTTGAAGGATATTTCGATCGCATCTGTTCGGCAGCTGACTGCAAATTCGGAAAGCCCGCACCCGATGTCTACTTAAAAGCTGTGGAGACTCTGGGACTCGATGCATCCGAATGCATTGCCGTCGAAGATGCACCGAACGGAATACTGTCTGCAAGCAGAGCCGGTCTGAATGTAGTATTTGTACCGGATCAGAGGGAGGATGAACCCGAGGTTGAGCATCTGTGCATGACCAAGATCAAAACACTTGATGATCTTCCGAAGGTAATAATAAATGAACAAAAGTAAAGTCAAAACATGGGCCGGTCTGGACCGATTCAAAAACAACAAAAAAGAATTCGCCGCAAATGTATGTATGGTTGTCATCGCGGTTTTATGTATGGGAATATCCCTCGGCTTTCTGTTGGAGACCGACCTCGGAACCGATCCCTACACATTCATGAACGTAAGCATTTCGTCGAAGATCGGATGGACTCTCGGAAACTGGCAGCTTACACTTAATGCGGTAATGCTTCTTATCGTAGTGATCGTTACGGGGATCAATCTCATCGGTCCCGGTTCCGTGGCAAACATGGTCCTTGTCGGTTATACGGTGGATTTTACAAGATGGATCATCGGTAAGAATTTTGAAGAAGGATTCTTCATGGGACCGGTTGCAAGACCCGTAACATTCATCCTCGGACTTGTCGGATTTTTGATCAGTGCGGCGGTTTATATGAATTCGCGCCTCGGTTTATCACCCTATGACGGACTCGGCAAGATCATCTGCGATGCATTTAAGAAGATTCCCTTTTTCATCACCAGGATCGTTTTTGATTCATGTGCCGTTTTGATAGGATTCCTCTTCGGAGCGCGTCCCCGCATAGGAACAATACTGATGGCGTTATTCCTCGGACCCGCGATCACCACTGTCGGTTCTTTCATGGACAAGTATATTTTTAAAAAGTCGGAGAAATGATTATGAAACTTTGGGAAATGAGATACGGTGACGAACCGGTAAACGGAAGATTGTTCCTGCTCAGATTCATAGGAAAGATTCCCCTCATCATCGGATGCGCCTTCATTGGTGCTGCGATAGTCTGCGCATGTCATCTTTTCTACAGACTGTCTTCTCCGTATATGTTTCAGGCAGAGACTGATGTCTATCTTGAATACATACCCGAAGCAGGCTCAAACGAGCTGATCTATTTTAACAAATACACATGGGAGCAGATGTCTGCGGACAGTGCGATCATTGATGAGATACTGAAAGCAGATCCTTCTCTTGATGAGAAGACCGTAAGGGAATCCTTCCTTGCAACTCTTAAATCGGATGTTAAAGTGCTGACTCTTCAGGTTACCAATGAAGATCCCGAGATGTGCAGTAAGATCCTTGATGCGGGAGTCATCGGAATAACCGCATTTGCCGAATCACTTCCCGAAATACTCTCCGTAAAGGAAATCGGCGGCAGTAAGCCCGCTCTCCTTCCTCCCGATGTAAGGGCAGTAAGAGCGATCATTCTCGGTGCCGTGATCGGAATTTTCATATCAACACTCATCGTATGGATATGGATAATATCCGATGACCGAATCATCCTTCCGGAAACCATCGAAAAAAGATATCACATTCCCAGTGCAGGATGTATAACCTCGAAAAACTTAAGCGAAACTCTGGAGGATCTTGCGGGCGAGGACGGTTTCATTGCAGCATCAACACTTCCTTCCAATAAATTCAACGAAACAATAGATGCTCTTCTGGCCGCAGGAACAAGAGTTGAGGGCAAGACAATCGATCTTTCCGATACCGAAAAGCCCGGTCTTCTGAGCGAGGTCAAAAACGCGGATCATCCCATCGTATATATCTTCTCTTCCAAGAGGCATACGGGCGACGATGAAAGAGCTCTTTCATTCCTGAGCAAATACGGCAAAGAACCCATGTGCGCGATCCTTACCGATACAAACGATGCTCTTATCAGATCTTATTACATCGGAAAAGATTCCAGATTTGCGGAAGAAAGCAAAAACACTAAATGATAACTTACGGATTATTCTTGTATATAGCTCTCACCGCTGCGGTGGTCTTCATCTCCATGGGTGTCGATACCGCAGGCGCCTTTGTGTGCCCCGAACGCACATATCTGACAAAAAGAGAACTCAGAAACAAGGTACTTGCATCCGGAGTTTTCATCCTGTTGTCTGCAGTATCCGTATGCAGGATCGCCGTAGGTAACGATTACTGGGTATACCGTGACAACTTCAATCTTATCGCCCAGAACAGATACGTAAGCTACGAACCCGGATTCAGATATATAGTAAAGATCCTTCAGTATTTCCTCGAATATGACAACTACCTTCCGATCTTCGCATTCTTTTCACTGATCACCATATTCCTCATGGTAAAGGCTATCTACGATCAGAGCGATTGGTTTGTATATTCGGTATTCCTCTTTATGACAGCCGGATACTATTTCGGAAGTCTCAACAATGTCAGATATTATCTGGCACTTGCTGCGGCAATGTTTTCCATGAAATATATCCTGGAAAAAGATTACATCAAGTTCTTTGCGATAATCGGATGTGCTGCGCTGTTCCACAAATCCGTTCTGATCGTTATCCCTCTTTATCTTCTTGCAACCGTTAACTGGAACCTGCTTGGACATCTAATAATAAGTATCTTCTGTGCATCCCTTCTCTTCCTGCCCGGACTCTACAGGAAAATCATCTTTTTCTTCTATCCTTTTTACGAAGGATCCATGTTTGATACCGGTCAGACCAGTCTTATAAACATTGCAAAGGCAGCCGCGATATTCGTCTTTGCTCTCATATACCGCAAAAAAGTTGCAGCCAACAAAAAACTTAAATTCGGATTCTACTGCAACCTCTTTGCTCTTCTTTTATATGTCTTCTGTTCTTTCATGCCCGAGATTTCCAGAATCGGCTTTTATCTTAATGTGAGCAACATATTCTTTATCCCCGCTCTTCTTAAGAGCATCGAAAATAAGAAGGCAAGAAAGGTCTGGAGCGTTCTCATCGGTCTTGCTTTTGCGGTGCTCTTCATTATGTTCCTCAGAAGCGCTTATAACACCGATGTCCGTATTCTTCCATATTACAACTGGATCTTCCAGTGATCCCGATTCTTTAACGATTCTTTAAGTTTCTTTAATGCTTTATTATATTTGGCTTTACACGCTTTTCACGCGTTTTATTTGTGTTATAGTCTACTCGTGACAAGCTCGTGCGGATTGCACGGAAGATTGTGAGGTAGGAATGAAAAGAAAACTGGTCAGACTGATGCTAATCGGCATTACTGCTATTGCTCTTACCGGATGTGCTAATTTACAGGAAGTAATCCCACCCACTCCGGATGAACAGATAGAAGAATATGACGATGAAGACAGCGAAGATGACGATGCAGAAGAAGACGCGGATGATAATGATTCATCCGAAAAAGAAGATGAAACAGAGCCCGTCGTAAAATACATACTTTCAAGAACTCCCCAGTCGGAGACCTTCTATTACTATAACGGTGATTCCTTAAAAATGGTTGACCGTATGGAACTTGCGAAGGAAACAGGTACCCTGGATTCCGATAAGTACCGTATATATTCCGATTACGAATATACGATGAGTGCTCTTGTCGGAGAGGGTGACGGATTCCTCTTCTTTATGGACAGGATTGTGGTGGAATTCGGCAACACATCCCGCGCCATCGTATATGCCGTAAGAGAAGACGATCATAAGATCTACGATGTCTGGCAGGGCAGTACGGACGGGCGTCTTGAAAGCTGCGAGTATTATAACGGATGCATGTATATAGATTATATACTTGGATATGACGATTCTTATAATAGTCTCGGTGAAGCCGTTGCATGTTACAGATATGATGAAAAATCGGATTCTTTTGTCGAAGAGGCCATTGATCCCGGACTTGATTCGATCATCAATACGATCAACGATTCCGGAGCACACCTTCGTGTAAGCGGCAATTTATGCAGTGCACATGTGTATGACGATTGCGATTACCTTCCTGCAGTTTTAGACGGGGAACTTATTCTTGTTAATTCAAACGGCAAGGTTCACCGCATAGATGGTATGAGTGACGCATATTCCGCATATTACGACAGAGAACATATCTTCACCATCATAATGGACTATGAAACTTATGAAGGCAAAGCGTATGTATATGATATCAGAACGGATGAGCTGACCGAAGTATCGGACGAACGCGGTGCCGGGAGCCTGCTCGGTAAATGCGGGACCAAGTATTATTTCAGCGTTTCCGATTCGGAAATATACGGCATCACACACAATTCCATTTACGAATATGATTCGGACACCGGAGAACTTAATTTCATTTATGATAAAACATCGATTCCCGGATCAAGCATTATCCCCGGTGTTGAAGGCTTCACTGTAACGGAAAAAAACATATACTATATCGATTTTCATGATGGGGATATTATCTGGAAAACCGTTACACTTGCTAATCCTGCGACTCCAACCGTAGATTTAGATCTAGACCGCGAAAAGAGATTCGATTACGGCACATTCGGCTACGTATCAACCAGTATATCCTGCCCCGATTGCGGCACGGATCTTATCCAGGCTTACAGCGAATACCTGATACTTGATGGTTCGATATCCGACCACGCGGACGTGATCAATGAATATCTTATGGGTAAAGCAGAAGAATTCAATGAGATCGAAACAACCTCTTACACGATCGATACCCCCTGTGAGGATCATCAGGCACACCCCACCTGGTACAGGGTAACAAATGATTATTATGTATCCGATATCGATATCATCTGCGATAACTACCTGACGGTTAATATGACCGGATACTGGTACGGCGGCGGAGCTCACGGAATGCCTTACAGAGGTCAGTATCTCTTTGATCTTACTACCGGAGAAGCCAAGTCCTTCACGGATTTCTATGAAGGTACCGAAGCAGAATTCAAGTCCCTGGTTGCCGAAAAGACCAAAGAAGATTTTCTTGGCTACGATCTCGAAAACTACGGATCTCCCTATTTTTCGGGAGATGCCGATGTGATATATGACGACGCCTACAAATATGCATCGCTTGACGGCGAAACGATAGAATTTACCTCTGACGGCATCATCTTCTACTACCCGCCTTATGAGATGGGGCCCTATGCAGGCGGCTTCATTGATATCTTCATATCGTATGAAGAGCTTCTCGGACGTGCTACCCTTTAAGAGAATTCTTTTCTAACCCCCTCGAGAAAGAAATCTCTTATAAAAAAAGGACTGCCATATGGCAGTCCTTTTATATTGAACCTGTTTATCCTTCACGGATAACTGTCTCCATTATGTCATAGTGGAGTTTTGTGTATCCGCACTTTTTATAAGTCTCGATGGCACGCTCATTCTCGGGTTCGACCTCAAGTTTAAAGCGGACTATCTCAGGATACATCGAAGGCAGCTTTTCGAAAAACTTTTTCGATATTCCTTGCCTTCTGAATTCTTCTTTTATATACAGATCCTCTATCCAGGCACATATTCCGCCGTACTCGGTGGTAAAGCTCCTGGATACCATTGAATATCCCGCGATCTTACCTTCAACCTTAAATACATATCCGTCGAGATAAGGGCTCTCACCGATGCAGGCCTCGATATCATTCTTAAGAACACGGTCCGACGAAGTATGAAGCACAGCGGGAGAATCATAGAAGACTCTCATCATTGCATATACTTCATCGAAACAGGATCTGTCCATCCTGACTATTTCCATAAAAAGCTCCGATCTTAATACGCTGATCAAGCGTAAACCTTAGCTTCCTCTTCTCCGTTCATGACTCTGAGTCCGCCCTGTGCAAGAGCAAGAAGCTCATCCTCTCCGGGATATACGGTTACGGGAGCGATCTTTCCTACTCTCTCGATCATGGCCTTGGTAACTCTCTCGTTATAAGCGATACCACCGGTGATGATGATCTGATCTACATCTCCCTTAAGAACGGTCGACTCTGCTCCGATGTCCTTGCAAACCTGGAAGATGAATGCTTCCATAACAAGCTTAGCCTGAGCATCGCCCTCATCCATTCTCTTCATTACTTCTCTTGCATCGTTGGTTCCGAGATATGCATTGAATCCGCCCTGGCCGGTTGCCTTCTTGAGCATCTCCTTCTCGGAATACTTGCCTGAGTAGCAGAGTCTGATGAGCTTTCCGGTAGGAAGTCCGCCGCATCTTTCGGGTGAAAGAGCACCGTCTCCTTCGAATGCGCTGTATACGTCAACAATCTTGCCGTACTCGTGAGCGCCTACGGAAACGCCGCCGCCAAGGTGAGCTACGACAAGTCTGAGATCCTCATACTTCTTACCGATGGACTTAGCATAACGGCGTGCAACAGCCTTCTGGTTAAGGGGATGGAAAATAGAGGTTCTGGGGCACTCGGGCATACCTGAGATTCTTGCAACATCGCTGAGCTCGTCCACAACAACGGGGTCAACAATGAATGCCTTCTTGCCGATCTGATCTGCGATCTCACGTGCAAGGATTCCGCCGAGGTTTGAAGCATGCTGTCCCTGAACACCGATCTCAAGATCCTTGATAACGGCATCGGTAACCTCATAGGTACCGCCGGGGATGGGCTTAAGAAGTCCACCTCTTCCTACGATGAAATCAAATGAGTTAACATCGATGTTACTGTTCTTAAGGAAATCAAGAATGATGTTCTTTCTGAAATCCTTCTGAGCGATGATGGAATCATACTGTGAGATCTCCTCTGTTGAGTGACGGAGGGTCTCATCTACTACACAGGTCTCATCCTCGAAGATACCTACCTTGGTGGAGGTTGATCCGGGATTGATGATAAGAGATTTAAGTGCCATGTTTTTTCTCCTTATTTATTAAGCTTTTTCATCTGGTCGGAAACGACTGCTGCAAGAGCAATGGAATTAACCTTAACTTCCTTGGTATCGGATCTGGAGGTGAGGATAACGGGAGCCTTGGTTCCGGTAAGGATGTTTCCGTTCTTTACTCCGGGTACCATGTGAACAATTGACTTGTAAACAAGGTTTCCTGCGTGGATGTCGGGGAAAAGAAGGATGTCGGCGCTTGCTGCGCAGGGACGATCGGTCGCTTTCTTTTCCTCAGCTGCCTCTTTATAGAGAGCGATGTCAAGTGAAAGAGGTCCGTCTACGACGCAGCCCTTGATCTTGCCTTCTTCGTTCATCTTGCGGAGCTCGTCAGCCTCTACAGTAACGGGCATCTTGGGGTCAACAACCTCAACTGCTGCAAGAGGTGCAACCTTGGGATTCTCAACGCCGCAAGCATTAGCTACTTCTACGGTGTAATCGATGATTGCAACCTTGTCCTCAAGAGTGGGATAAGGCATGAATGCTACGTCGGTAAGGAATAAAAGTCTGTCGATTCCGGGAAGTTCGAATACACATACGTGAGAGAGGGGCTTTCCGGTACGAAGTCCTACTTCCTTATCAAGAACGCTCTTAAGGAAGGTCTTGGTGTCAACGAGTCCCTTCATGTACATGTCAGCCTTACCCTCATGTACAAAGCTTACAGCCTTGAGAGCAGCTTCCGTGGGATCCTTGACATCAACGATCTCATATTCATCAAGTCTCATATCAAGCTCGGCTCCGATAGAACGGATCTGATCCTCGTCACCTACGAGAATGGCATCGATAATTCCCATTCTGTGTGCTTCTCTTACAGCTTCAAGCACGGGCTTATCCTGTGCTACGGCAACTGCCAGTTTTTGCTTTTCAAGGCCCTTGACCTTTGCAAGCAGATCAGCGAAATTCTTACTCATGATATGTCTCCTTGTTAAATTAATGTAAAAATGCAGTAAATAATTAAACGCACCATTCAAAATAATAGCACCCGGCGGGCTTTATTACAATACCGCCGCGGTGCTCATGCCATTCACGATTACCATATAATCCTATAGAATTGCCGTAAATATGATTTTCCTGTCTCCGGAAAGTTCCGAAGTTATCCTGCCTTTATGTGCCTCCGCTACGGCACGCGCAACGGAAAGCCCTATCCCGAATCCTCCGCTTTCGGAATTTCTCGAAGAATCCGCCCTGTAAAACCTGTCGAAAAGATGCCTTGCCGTCTCCTTATCCATAGCCTCAGAAAGGTCATTGGCCACCCTTATAACGGCCTTTTTTCCCTTGGATGACAGGCTCCAGGACACATTTCCGCCTTCCGGGCAGTACTTGAGAGCATTATCAAGAAGAATGCTCATAAGCTCATAGACCTTCTTCTTATCGCATGTTATACGGACCCCGTCTTCGATATCCGAAACAAAAGTAATTCCGCGGGTAATGGAAGGAGCTTTGGCAGAATCTGCCACATCCTCTGCAAGAGCCGATATATCCACCTCCTCCATATATAGGCTCTCTGCGCCCTCTTCCATTTTGGACAGAGATATCAGGTCATTTGTAAGAAGTGTCAGTCTTTCCGTCTGCTTTACGATATCCGAGATCCACTCATTGTCCTCGCCAAGCTCCATTCCCAGAACGTCGGCATCGGCTCTGATTATTGAAAGCGGTGTCTTGATCTCATGCCCGGCATCCGATATAAACCTCTTCTGCTTTTCTCCCGCTTCTTCGATCGGTCTGACAGCTTTTCCGGATATAAAATATATGACGCATCCGATGGCCAAAAGGCCGATAAGCGATATGACAATGCTGGTGTTTCTGAAATTCCTGAAGCCCGCCAATGCCGCTCCTCTGTCGCAAAAGATAACAAGCCTGCCGCCTTCCGGAATATCAGAGATCATGTATCTGTAATCATAGATAAAACCCGACTTTTGTCCCCCCGATAATACCTTATCCGCAAGACTTACGGCAGTCTCCTCCGATACAGCCGAGATTTTATCGGTATCCGTCCTGACAGTTTCACCGCTTTGCGAATATTCCACGGTAAAAAATCTGGTTTCAAATGCGATCTCGGGAGAATCAATTCTCTCTGCCTGCATCATCCGTGGCGGTTCACCCGGGATCGCACCTGCCTCGGAATGAAGCATCCTGTCCGGGAATGTTCCGCCGTTATCGGCAAGTATCTTAAGAACTTTGTCCGAGTCTCTGAGCACATGGACATAGTTACTTATATTGATACCGCCCACCAATACGATAAGTACGACAAATGCAGATAAAAAAGCGGTCATAATAAATTTTATCCGAAGCTTTTTGATCATGGGATTAATTCTCCGAATCGGTTACAAGACTGTATCCTGCATTTCTTACTGCCTTGATCCTTACATTTGCGCCTATACGGATCAGCTTTTTCCTGAGATATGAAAGGTTGGTCCATACAATGCTGCTGTCTCCCTCGAAATCCAACCCCCAGATCTTATCAAAGAATCTTTCCGTTGTTATCAGCATTCCGGGATTGGCCATCAGATACTCCATCATCTGAAATTCTTTGGATGAGAGTCTTACGCTTTCAGAAGGTGAGGATAATTCAAAACTGGCTCTGTTAAGGGTTATATTTCCGAACCTCAGGATGTTTCCCTCAGCGGGTGTAAAGCTTCTTGTCATTGCCCTTAGCCTTGCAAGAAGTTCCTTGCCGTCAAAGGGTTTTGTGAGGTAGTCATTTGCTCCGAGATCAAGTCCCTCCACCTTGTCATCCACCTGGGACTTTGCAGTAAGCATCATGACCGGTATCTTAACGCCCGAAGCTCTTGCGCGCTTCAGCACTTCAAATCCGTCCATTCCGGGCATCATGACATCCAGGATGGCTGCATCATAATCACCGGCAGTCAGATAGTCGAGCGCATCCGGGCCGTTAAATACCGCATCCACCGTGTAATTATTCCCTTTCAGTATGGCAACCAGTGCCCGGGACATAGATTTTTCATCTTCAGCAAGAAGTATTTTCATATTTGTATTATCTCACATTAAGAAGTTCCGGGTAAGCATATTTATAGTACTGCTTATAGGTCTCCGGCAGGGGGCTCACCGGGAGCCTGCCCGTCTCCCGGCATAAAATCTTCTCTGCCGCCGAAATTGCCTCCCTGTCCCGGTGCTCCTTCCGGCCTTAAGCCTCCGCCGAAACCTCCGTCAGATTCGAAGCCTCCTCCCATAAACTGATTGGGAACGGAATCTGTTTCTTCTCCGTTTATTATGAGGGTTCCTCCGTTCAATTCAGCATTCCCGTCATAATCACATGCGGACTGACCGGTTATGTCTATCATCCCGCCGTTTATGATCAGATCGCCGTTAGAATCAATCCCGTCAGTATCACCATCGCCCATAACTATGGTAATATCTCCGCCGTTTATCTCGACCTTAACATCCATATCTTCGGTCTTTAATGCTGCATTGATCCCGTCATCCGTAGCATTTATCACGATCTTTCCGCCGTTTATCAAAACGCACGTGGCTTCCAGTCCTTCCGCTCCGCCTATAGTGATATCACCGTCTTCTATCGTAAGGTTTGCATCCGCATGAATACCGTCATCCCCCGCTTTGACCGTAAGGCTTCCTCCGGTCATCAGGAAATCTTCATTTACATTGATCCCGTCATCTGAAGCATCTATATCGATATATCCTCCCGATATATTAAGGCTGTCATTTACCGAGATGCCCTTTCCGTCTCCCGAAGTTATCCTAAGCTCACCGTCTCCGCTTATGGTCATATAAGTTTCGGAGCAGACAACCGCATCGATTTCTTCATCCCCCGGATCATCAAAACCTGCTTCATTCATAAGAATGGAGTCACCTGACAAAATGATATTTACATCACCTGCGGATTCCGCATATATCACTGCCGTGGATTTGCTTACGATCTTTGCATCTTCAAGGATAAGAGTCACGCTCTCATCTTCTCCCGCATCTATCCGGACCGTGCAATCCTCGGATGACCCTGTCAGTAAATAGATTCCGCCTTCCGTAATATTGACGTCCCCACTGTCATCACTGAGTTCTATAACTTCATCATATTTATATATTCCCGTATCTTCTCCGGTCTGATTTTCGGAAGATACCTCTGCATCAGCTATTCTGTCGATAACAGTACTTTCCGTATAAGAAGCCGCACATCCCGTTATCAGAAAAGCTGCTGTGCCTGCAGCTAATTTATATAAGATATTCATTCTTTTCATATCCTTTTGCTCCTTTCGGTTATAGTTCGGCTGCCTCGCGGCGTTTTAATGAAGACACCGATATTTCCAGATTTCCGTTTCTGCATCTTAAGTCATCGATGAATTTCTTCTCAATATCCGCGGAAGTAAGCGTAATATCATAATCCAGTTTAAACATGGCTCCCATATTTGAAGTCTTTGCAGAGATAAGATCATGCTCCGAAGTATATTTATCAAATATCTCATCAAACACTCCCGTATAGTCAAGATCCTCGGGAATAGTGATCCTGAGACTCCTCTTCAGTTCAGAGTTTTTATCATGACCGAGATCAATCGCTTTATATAAGCTGACAGCTGCAACCATGATCAGTTCAAAAACAAAGGCATAGAATACATAACCCATTCCGCTAAGAAGGCCCAAAGCCATTGCCATAAACAGATTTCCGATCTCCCTTGCAGTCCCCTGAGCGGAACGAAATCTGACAAGTCCGAATGCTCCCGCTACCGCAACGCCTGCTCCGATATTGCCGTTTACCGCCATGATCACAACGCTGACGACGGCCGGAAGCAGTGCCAGCGTCACCGTAAATCCCTTGCTTGATCCTTCATCCGTCGCAAATTTGACCAGGATCACACCCATGATAAGCGATGCTATTACAGGTACCATAAAATCCATGATCGATATATCCACATTTCCCACAAGTGTTTCCATTAACATATTAAGCATATTTAAGCCTCTCTTTCATATCTGCACTGTATCCTGCTATGTAATCTTCGTAGTATTTTCCGTATTTGGAAAATGATGCCTTTTGTATTCCTTCTTCCCTTAAGAATCTTATGATCCACATGGGCAGTCCCGCGCTTACCTTTACTTCCAGTATGCTGAAGCCGTTATCGAGAACCGGAGCTCCGAATACTCCTTCTTTCAGCGAAAGGTGCGTTTCTCTGCCCAAAACATTTGAATCCAGCGTGATCCTGGTATCCGTACCGTCAAGCGGGTAAAACGCCTCTCTTTCGTATGACAGAAAAACCTTAGGTTTCAGCCCCGTATAGAAATCGCTGAAATAATCGATCTCTTTTTCAATCTGAGAATCTCCCGGCCTTTTCCCGCCTCCTTCAAGCCAGCTCATCGCCGCTTCTTCAGGAAGCGCTATTCTCCTCTTGTAGACCACCGACTCGTATTTTTTCTTAAGTTCAACAAATACATCTTCGCATCCCGCGACCTTCTTATAACTCCTTATCCTGAGTTTTTCCTTATATACAGGTTTATCCAGAGAAGTTCTTATGAGCCTGTAATTATCCGTATCAAAATAGATATTTCTGATAACCGTATGCCCGTATCCGTCAATCTTCATCCTTCCTTCCATCCGGCAAAGGAGTGCATTTCTCTGCTCTTCATTAAGGAGATACTTGATCTCATAGCGTTTGAAAATATTCTGATAATCCATATCCGACCTCCGTTTCATGAGATCAGTTTAGATAGCGAACCTTAAATGAAGCTTAAATTTTATAATTTTTTATATATCGACAACCGGGAATTTAAGTACTAAGATGATTCCTATGACTGAAATCGCGAAACAAAAAGAAAACACAGCTATAAACCCCATAACAGAGGGCAAAATAGGGAAGGAAATGATACTGTTTTTCCTCCCCCTTATGTTCGGTACTTTTTTCCAGCTTCTGTATAACACCGCAGATTCCGTGATCGTAGGGCAGTTTGTAGGAAAAGAAGCCCTTGCGGCAGTAGGCGGATCGGCAGCCATCCTGGTCAATGTATTTGTAGGCGGCCTTACATCTCTTTCATCAGGTGCCACGGTCATTATCGGCCAGTACTACGGAGCAGGTAAAAAAGAAGATGTCTCCAAAGCCGTACATACCGGAATGGCGTTTGCGTTCATCCTCGGAATCCTGATCACAGCGATCGGAATCCCTACCACAAGGCTCATGCTGGAAGGAATGAACACCACTCCCGAATCCATTGACGGTTCCACGATATATCTTCGCGTCTATATGGCGGGAATGATCCCTAATCTCGTCTACAATATGGGAGCAGGGATTTTGAGGGCTATCGGAGATTCCAAACGCCCTCTGCTGTTTTTGATCATTTCTTCCTTATCGAATATCGTTCTCGATCTTGCGCTTGTTCTCGGTCTCGGACTGGGTGTATTCGGTGTAGCCCTTGCCACCATCCTGTCACAGACGATCAGTGCGGTCCTTACGGTATACGTTCTGGTAAAAACAAAAGAATGCTACAGATTAGATATAAGACAGATAAAGGTCCACTCTTTTTACCTCAGGAAGATCCTTATGATAGGTATCCCCTCAACCGTTCATTCCCTTACCTACACTGCTTCAAATCTTATAATCCAGATAGCGGTCAACGGTTTCGGCAATGATACCGTAGCCGCATGGGTTGCAACCGGTAAAGCGGACCAGATCTTCTGGATGGTTAGTAATTCCATGGGAATCACCATCTCAACCTTTGTTGCGCAAAACTACGGCAATGGCAATATGAACAGAGTAAAGAAGAGCATGATCAGCGGCTTTATATATCACAGTCTCCTTACCACCGTCATAGTGGGAGGACTTCTTGCCATCGGTCCTTTTGTCCTGACGTTTTTTACCAAGGACCCGGTGGTACTTGATATCGCAACCTACATGCTCAGGTTCTTTGTTGTCTTTTACTTCACGTTCATACTGATAGAGGTCTGTCACGGTGTGCTCAGAGGAATGGGTAATGCCACAGGTCCCATGATCATAAGCGTATTTGGAGTATGCGGAATAAGGATACTCTGGATATTCACCGCATTCAGATCATTCAAAACCATGAAGGTACTCATGACCTCATATCCCATTTCCTGGGGTATCAGCTCGGCCATATCACTCATCTATCTGCTCATATGCTTAAGACGTATCAAGAAAGAAAAAACAGACTCTGCAGGTAAAAAGAAAATGACAATACTTCCCGTAATCCTACTGCTCGCCGGAATATTATGCATTCTCTACGGTATAACAATAATGCTTGCAAATTCCGGTTCAAAATTCTTCTGCGTCTGGTATGCGGGAGGATTGTGTCTGATGATCCTCGCATTCCTTTTCAGAAGCGGGATCGCAGGAAGACTCCCCATGGCGGTAAAAGCCGGTGCAGGAATCGTGATATCTCTCGGAGTTATATTTGTCATCGTAACCCAGTGCATGGTCATATCAGGTTTTCGTAACACCCCCGAAAAGAACCTTGATTACATTATAGTTCTGGGTTCACAGGTAAAGCCCGGCGGTCCCGCAGTCGTAACCAGGATGAGACTGGACCGTGCTTACGACTATGCCGTGGAAAATCCCGAAACCGTGATAATCGTATCCGGCGGTCAGGGAAGCAACGAACCTGCAAGTGAAGCATCCGTCATGGAGGATTACCTTGTAGGACAAGGCATTGATGAAAGCAGGATAATCATGGAGGACAGGTCAACAAACACATCCGAAAATCTGCAGTTTTGTGCAGCTCTTGACGAAGATCTCAAAAATGCCCGCGTAGGTATAGTTTCCAGCAATTTCCATATCTTCAGGGCACTTGCTATTGCAAAAAAATGCGGATACACCGAAACTTTCGGCATACCCGCAGATTCCGTTAAATTGTATCTTCCCAATAACATGATCAGAGAGAGCGTGGGAATACTTAAAGATTTCCTTATGGGAAATCTCTGATGTGACAATAGTCCCGGCCCCGTGTCACATTATTCTACTGCCTGTATCATCTCCATCACCGCTGCCTTAATCTTTGCATTAACTTCAAGTGCTTCCTTGCGGGATGGCTGCCTTGTATAGAAATAAAACTTAATCTTAGGCTCTGTTCCCGAAGGTCTTATCGCAAACCAGGTATCTTCCCCTTCAAGGAAGAATCTGAGAGCGTTGGTCTTCGGGATCTTGTTATAAGGGAAGTTTATGTCCTCGGATCCGTCCTTATAATCGATGACCTTCTTAACCTTGATTCCGGCAAATTCCACGGGCGGACAGTTTCTGATGTGTTCCATCATCCTTCCGATACGTGCGGAGCCTTCGATTCCTTCAAGCACGAGATTAGGTTCATCCTCGGCATAGAATCCGTATTTTTCATACAGTTCCATAAGGACCTGATAAAGGGTCTTTCCCTCTTTTTTCTTATAATAAGCGGCAGCCTCAGCAACCAGCATTCCGGCACTTATTCCGTCCTTATCACGGATATCGGGACACGCGGCATACCCCACCGACTCCTCATATCCGAAGAGGTACCTTTCGTAATTCTTCTCAAGGAAAGGTATCAGGCCGCAGATATTCTTAAATCCCGTAAGAGATTCGTACATCTTAACGCCATAGTTTTCAGCCATGACAGAGGACATGGTGGAAGTTACTATGGACTTGACCATAGCGCCGTTTTCGGGAAGAGTTCCCGCATCCTTCATGCCATCCAGGATGTAACCGACCAGGATGTAACCGGTCTGGTTACCGTTAAGAGGAAGGTACTCGCCGTTATCCATAAGAAGCTCAATTGCGAATCTGTCAGCATCGGGATCGGTGGCCATAAGGAGCTCTGCGCCTGTCTTCTTTCCAAGTTCCTCGGACATCTTAAATGCCCTGGGATCCTCGGGATTGGGATAGCCGACCGTAGTAAAATCAGGATCAGGATCCCGCTGCTCTTCCACTATCTGCACATTCGTAAATCCGCGTTCTTTCATAACGGTCATAAACGGAATGCTTCCCGCACCGTTAAGAGGGGTATATACAATAGGGATGGAAAGGTCAAGCTCGCTTCCCTTATGGATTGCAAGGCTTTCTATCCTGTCCAGATACTTTCTGTCATATTTTTCGGACAAAATAATGATCTTATCATCGGATACCGCTTTTTCATAAGCTTCATCCAAAGAAGCATCAAGCTTTCTTAATCCCTTTATCCCGGTAAAATAATCCACGGCTTCGATGCACTCCGTCATACCGTCAGCTACCGAGGAACTTACCTGGCATCCGTCCTCCCAGTATGCCTTAAAGCCGTTATATTCCCGGGGATTGTGGGACGCGGTGATATTAATACCGGAGATACATCCAAGATGCCTTATCATAAAAGCAAGCTCAGGAGTGGGGCGAAGCGAAGGGAATGTATATGCCCTTATTCCGTTTTCAGCAAGGATCAGTGCAGTCATTTTGGAAAACTCGGAGGAAAAATGCCTGGGATCGTGGGCTATCACAACGCCCTTTTTGCAGGCATCCTCACCCTCTTTTTTGATGTAATCGGCTATGCCCTGAGCAGCACGTCCCACCGTGAAACGGTTCATGCGGTTGGTTCCGACACCCACTTTGCCGCGAAGTCCGGCTGTTCCGAAGGATAGATCCTGGTAGAATCTGTCCTCTAACTCTTTGTCATCCAAAACGGACAAAAGATCCTTATAAAGAGGGTCCTTTTCATCCAGAGAATTCTTCCAAAGTCCGGCAGTTTCCTTATAGCCCATAACAGTCTCCTTTTAAGGGGTGCAATTTTTTTATTTTATCATATTATTCACAATCTCTTTATTTGAATAAAAAAACCTCAAGTTTTATAATATTACAGTCGGGTTTTAGCAA
>JAGPFR010000003.1 GCA_018056425.1 Lachnospiraceae bacterium | reverse complement strand
TAATCAAACGTATATTTATAAAACCGGAGATAATGACATCCTTTACCGATGGAAAAATCAAACTGGGATGGACGAAATTTCAGTGGGCACATATGCTACTCGGAATATCAGTGATATTTGTAGTGGATCTTCTTCAGGAGAAAGGCATTAAACTGTCTGAGAGATTTGGAAGGCTCCCTGCAATTATCAGATGGGGAGTATATATGGCCTATATTGTATTTATGATTCTTGTCTATATATGCTTCTTTGGTGGAGATGCTGGCAAGTTTATGTATACGAGGTTTTGATGAAGAAGTTATTTCTCAAAATGGGAATAGTGATTCTGTTTGTCTTGGCATTCTTAATGATGCTGGAGATCGGTTCACTGTGTCCTGAGACGAGTGGATTTATAAACAGGTTAACGCAAAGTGAGGAGTATGTTTCAGAGGGTAGTGGGTATGATTCCGTAAATCCTAAGATTGAAAGAGTAAGAGCTGATGACGGTACTACGGTATTGGTTATAGGAGACAGTGTGGCCAATCAGTTTTTTGGAAGTTTGGATGCTGAATATCCTGAAGTTTGCGTTATTACATCATATGCTGCCATAAACATAACGGGTCAGTATATGCTTGCAATGGAGTGGCTGAAATATCATGAAGATGCGACGGATGTATATCTGATAATGCTTCCGACATCCATGGCCAGAACTTTTGATACATATTGGACTTATCCCCACGGAGTGATTCCCTTTGCACTGAATGATATGCTTGTCTACCTGGATGATGAGACTATGGATCAGATGGGAAGCGTATTCGGAAAGGTGTTTTTGAAAAAGCCGGTTGTCAGGCTGATCCAGGATTTGGCTTTTAACAGGAAGATGTACCTGAATTACCTGGACCTGTACAGGGAAGATTATGTACAGGGGAACTCTTTTGAGATAACTGAGAAGTACCTGCTGAAACTTAAATCCGAATGCGAGATGCGCGGAGTTGAGTTCCACCTGCTGGCATCACCCGCAGGAGATGGGCAAATTGAAGAACATAAGCAGCTCCATGAAGAATTTGCGCAGACTCAGCTAGAAGAGGCTTTTCCGGGCTATTTTGACTCGATTTACTATTTTCCGGAAGATATGACGTCAGACGGGCAGCATTTATCACCGGAATATGCCACCAGAGAGACAATGGATGGTATAATAAAGGAAGCTTATGCTGA
Organism: Lachnospiraceae bacterium; assembly: GCA_018056425.1. Classification (GTDB taxonomy): domain Bacteria; phylum Bacillota; class Clostridia; order Lachnospirales; family Lachnospiraceae; genus AC2028. Next base: position 98,402 of record JAGPFR010000003.1, on the reverse strand, counting down.
TGGTGATATTCCATTTGTTGGTGTGTTTAAACAGGAGTAATTATGTTCTATGTGTTAGGGTCAGTAATTCTGCTGGCTATAATCTTAATAAATGTATGGTATATCCGTAATAAGGGTGCGTATTCTTATGCCAAGAATCACATTGCTGCTTATTCCGTACTGTGTGTATGCCTAGATATGTATTTGGTGTTTTTTGGCGGATTCCGCCACTTTCTGTCAATCGAAACAATCCAGGGATTGATAGATAATGTAATAAGCAATTATATAGTCGTCGGCGTAATAGTCCTCGTATATATATTCGAGAAAAGACTTAAGAATAAATATGAAGACAGGGAGAAACTGAGACAGGACTATTTTGCACTGGCTAAAAAATACGAAAAAGATAATCTGATCTCATACGGAGAGTTAAAATATCCTGTGGCTTCATATTGGACCGGAGATATCTGTTTGTTTTCGACCAATGAAAGAGTTGTTAACAGTGAGAAGATCACAATTGTTGACAGCAAGAGAATGTATTCTCTGCCGAGTATTATTGAATCCAACATGCTTGAGATATTAAGTGTTCATGATACATCGGATATATACAACAACATAAATGTACGAGTTACCGGTTTTAATTCGGATGGTGACCGGTTGGAACTGGTTACTGAGAGGACTTATTATTATTACTCTTTGGTAACAAATCGTGCCGCCGACTATGACTGGAGCGGTAAAGATATTACCGTAAGGAGTATGTATGAACCCGGAGCGGCGTTGCATACTCTGGAGTATTCTATGTTGTCCAATCATCTGGGTTTTAACGGATTTATAGAAACCTCGGACGGAAAATTTGTGTTCGTGAAGCGTAAGAAAGAGGTCTCCATTGGTAAGAGGACTTATGGTGATAGTATAGGAGCTTCACTTAAGACAAAATACGCACTGGATGAGAATGGCAGTTTTACTGTTTCCGGATTACTTAAAGCAATCTTGGAGGAAATAGGGGATGAATTAAAGATTGACCGGAGTTTTGTGGAAACCGTCAATATAATTCAGGCATACAGAGACTGTGTCGAGTGTGGTAAACCGCAACTGCTGTTTTATTCCAGAGTTTCTCAGACTGCATCTCAGGTAACGGAGATGTTCTTTGAGAAACTGGAAGAGAAGGAAAACGACGAATCGAAGAAAAATGAATCTGAATCTGTAGAGGAACTTGCAAGGTCCGAGAAGGAAAGGCAGAAGAAGGAAAAGAATGTTCTTGTAGACGGAGATAAACTGGTATGGATCAGCAGGGAGGATCTTTTTAAACTGGAGTTTTTGGAAAATGGCGTCAGATTCGGAGGAAACGAGGGCGGATTCTTCACTATAGAGGCCGGAAAGAATAAGAGGATGAATGACCAGTTCCTGTCCATGGTGCCTTCAGCTTCCGCAGTGTTGATTACGCTGAGAGGATATTTAGACGGCACTGATTATATGGAAAAATAGACTTTAAAACGTAAAAATTCACTGTTTTTCATAAAAACAGTGAATTTTTATGTTTGTGCTGTGCATATTCCGGATAGTGACATTAGAATATGTCATATACAGAACGGCTCCTGCAATTAACTGGCAGGAGCTATTTTATGGGCTATTTTATGGGAATAACTACTTGACGCGTAACAACAATGTCGTTACAGTAGAGCTAAATGGAGGTGCCATTATGGAAAAAACTGCAACACTAAATTTAAGAGTAAATCCCACATTGAAGCAAGATGCGGAGTCCGTATTGGAGCGTTTAGGTATACCGATGTCTACTGCTGTTGATATGTTTTTAAACCAGATTGTCCTTGTCGGCGGAATACCTTTTGCGGTTACTTTGCCCAATGCATCGGAAAGCATAGATGCGACGAAGATGAGTGAAGACCAGATTCATGCCAAGATACAAAAAGGATATGAAGCGTACAAGTCCGGTCGAACACAGAATGCTGCAGAAGCATTTAGCCGATTTCGGGAGAACCACAGCTGATGGATAGATACATAGTTAATATCACTGATGAGGCGCTTGATGATATGGAAGCGTTATATGAGTATATTGCAAAGAAGCTGCTTGCTCCGGAACATTCTATGGGGATTCATAGGATGATAGTGGATAATTATCTGATCTGATATGTCGTTGATCCGGGTGTGGTTACCGTTACTGATGTTTTGTATGGAGCATCGGATGTGCATAAAAGGCTTCAGGAGAGGCATGCATAGAGTAAAAGGGCTTGAGTTCGATTATGTCTTTGCTGTTGCGGTAAACAAAAAGGTGCTTCCGTTTGGAACAAGAGCAGACTTTGAAGATGACATTTCTCTCGAGGAATTCAGAACAGAGGAGAAGTGTCTGCTTTATGTTACTCTTACAAGAGCAAGAAAGAGTGCATGCGTTACTTGCTATGGGCGGGCTGAGTGAATTGATTGTGTAGTTGGGAGAGATTAGTTTGAATAAACCAGAGTATCTACGTTGGATAATTAAAGAAGATGGTGTGATTAAGGATAATTCAATACCGCTTAAATGCTATCGTATTGAATATAATAATGATCCGAATGTATTAGATGATTGGGCTTTACATATTAGAAGACATTATATATCGGATGATGAGTTAGAAGAGGATTGTACATTACTAGGATTAACATCAGAAGAATATTTAAAGTCTAGTGTAATTCCTCAAAAAGATGTTCATTTAGGGCCAACATCAAGATCTAATACAATAACAGAAATCTTAATATCTGACTTACTAGAATTTGTTTATGGATTTCATGTTCCGAGAATAAGACAAACAAATATGTCTGGAACAACTGTATCTGAGCATGGTACTGATGTTATAGGATACCAGTTTGAAAAAGAAGACAAAACCCCATCATCCAAAGACAAACTAGTTGCTGCAGAGGTAAAGGCAGTTTTATCCAAAGCAGATACATCGGTTATAAAAAGTGCGGTAGAAGATTCTGTTAAGGACGAGTATAGAGTAGCGCATACGTTAAACTATATGAGAAAAAAATTAAAGCATTATGGCAAGATAGATGAATCTAAGGATATTGAACGATTTCAACTAAAAACTAAGTATGATTATTCATTATTCTATGTTCCGGCTGGCATCACAAGCCTTGTAGAGTTAGATGAAGTAACTGTCGGGAAAGAAAAAATACACATTGTTCCTGAAATTGACGGTAATGATCTTAAACTATGTCATGGAAATTGTATTTTTTTTGTGCACGGAAAAAATCTAATGAAACTAACACACGAAGTATTTGAGAGGTGCACAAAATGAGTTTTTCTAAAGCAGAGTATATGCTTAAGTATCAAAAAGCAAAAGTAAAACTTTTAGAATACGAAATTGAACATAAAGATTATCCAAGGTTTCCTTTAAATTACAGGGAGTTAGCTTTTCCAACGGTTTATGTTATTTCAGAATATGCGCAGGCGGTAATAGATAAGAATAAAGAATTGATGGATTCATATAAAGAACATCTTTCTATGTGTGCCGAGTATTATGACGCTGCATTACAATCAAGAGAGCAAGAAATGCATGATCTTGACTTCGTTCTTATGGGCACTATGGCTTATTTCTTCCATGGTGATTATGGAAGTTCGTTAGTTATGATAAAAGAGGTATGGAAATTAGATGTTCCAAGCGATTTTAGAGGTGTTTTAGCCAACATATTTAGTATTATTTTCTTTGGACGCAGACTGAGTGATATTCATGATGGTGTTATTGATGCTTTTGAAAGCTCGTTTAAAGAAAATGTTGACAATGACATTATTGAAAAAATGTGCGATATACGCGAACTATCATTTAATAGTGTGCAGGAGACTGATTTATTTTGGGTAGAGAGTATTTTCGCAGTTATTATAATAGCACGTGAAAAATCGGCATACACGTTATTACCTCAATATTCTAACTTAAGTTTTGATATTTGGGCCGATTATTTTAAAAAGAATAATTCCGTTCGAATGATGTGGCCTTCACAAATACTTATTGGTGAGAAAGGACTCTTAGGTGGAAAAAATGCGATAGTACAGTTGCCAACAGGCGTGTGTAAAACGAAGAGTATTGAACTCATCATTCAATCAATGTTTTTGTCCGGTAGAGGTAAAATTGCACTGATTATAGCGCCGCTAAGAGCTCTTTGCAACGAGATATCTGGTGATATGCGGAAATCTTTTGTAAAGGATGCTGCAATCAATCAATTTTCAGATGTTTTGGAAATAGATTATGTGGATGCTTTTAATAATTCGTCAGATAACAAAATATTGATATGTACACCAGAAAAACTACAGTTTATCCTTCATCATCAGCCGGATATTTTACCACTTATAGATCTCTTTATCTTTGATGAAGGGCATATGTTTGATGACATGAGCAGAGGGGCTTTATATGAGTTTTTAATGATGGATATAAAGAGTCATCTTAATGATAGTCAACAATTAGTTATTATGTCGGCAGTTTTATCCAATGCTGAATCTATCAAACAATGGGTTTTCGGAGAAAAAGGGGTTGTTGCGTTTGATTTTAGTATTAGGAGTACACCTAAAGTAGTTGGATTTTTGACATCTGAAAAAGAGATTCATTATTATTCAGATTCATTTGAAGAGGAAGATTTCTATATTCCAAGAGCAATTAGGGTGTCTGAATTAAAAACTAGGAGAGGAAGCAAGAAAAAGATTTTTCCTGAGAAAAAGGCCAATGATATAGCGTTATATTATGCTAATCTTTTGTGCAAAAAAGGTGGAGTGGCCATTTATGTCAGTCAAAGAAGATTCGCTTCTACAGTAATAAAAAGACTTGTTGAAGTTGCAAATAAGAATTATAGTTTTGCCAATATTATGGATTGCTCTGATGTAAATGAAATTGAAAGACTTCAAAAGTTTATTTCAGAGTATTATGGGGAAAAATCAATTTTTGCAATGGGGGCAAATGCGGGTATATTTCCGCATTATTCAACATTACCTAATGGGCTCAGGCTTGCAGTGGAGTTTGCCTTTCGAAAAGAAAAAATAAAGGTTGTTGTATGTACCTCAACTTTGGCGCAGGGAGTCAATATTCCAATCAAATACATGGTTATGACCAGTTTGAATTCGGCTACAAAAATGATAACAACCAGAAGTTTTCAAAACTTAATTGGAAGGACAGCTCGGTCTGGAGTATATACAGAAGGCAGTGTTCTTATTTCGGATCCTAAACTGTATGATGATAGGAATGGTGGAAGAGGGGCATATCTTTGGAAAGATGCTATCGCTTTATTTGACCCTAATAATGCGGAGGCTTGTAGCAGCTCAATACTAATGCTGCTTAGGAACATGGAAATTGATTATGATGTTGTATTCAGTGGGGAAGCAATAATCAATTATATCATAGATAATATTAATAATGACTGGGATAAGGATTTGAAAGGTCTTTTGATTAGTGCTTTGGATGAAGAATATGATAAAAAAGATTATCATATAAAAACCATACAAACCAAGGTAAATTCTTATCGAAAAATAATTGGAACTATAGAGAACGAGCTTTGTTATGAAACAGGGAAAAATGTAGACATTTCTATTGAAGACCTACAGCAAGTTGTAGATGAATCGGCTGGGGTGGTTAAGCAGACCTTGGCATACTATTTGGCTTCGGAAGATGAAAAATGTCTATTAGAAAAGTTATTTGTATCATTGGCAAAAAAGATTGCTGAAAAAAGTATATTTGCTAAGGTGATGTCAAAATCTATGATTGATATTAATATTGCAGAAGCTGTAAATGAATTGATTTCTGAAAAGGAGTTAAATACCGTTTTTTATCCGCAGGAGAAACTGTTATCAGTCATTGTGGAATTTTACAATTCTATATATGAAGATGATTGTATAGATGAAACAATTTGTGCAGGCTGGGTTAATGGAGATACTTTTTATTCAATCGAAAAAATGACTGGTATAAAAGTTACAGATATAGAAAAGCAATGTGGTCAGAGTATATCTTTTCAATTGAGTTTTTGTATAGGAAACATTATTGATTATCTGGAGGATGACGGAGTAAATGTCCAGGGGATGATGGATCTGCAAAAGAAAGTTAAATACGGAGTATCATCTGAGACATCTATTTCGATTTGTGAAAAAATATGTAACGAAAGACTTATTGCTGATAAAGTTACTGATATTATTGGGGAACAGGGTATTTCTGATGACATAATTATTTCAGTAATCAAATCTCATTTTGAAGTGATAAAGGAGACTCTAGAATCTTATCCCGCGTACTTTATTAATAGATTTGCAGAGGCAATAAAATAATATGAATAAAGGATATGCATGAAAAAGGAAGGACTGATAATATTTGAAAAAAGTAAAGCCTGATGAATACTTTACTAATGGGATGATTGAGGTGGCAAGATTTGGTAATACTGTAGTGACACATAATAATATGACTGATGAACAATATGAGAAATGGATTTCAGAGTTGTCTAGTCATTACGTAGAAGAAAAAGAAAAGATTGATGCACTCATCGAAACAATAAAAGAAAAGCTTGCATTGGTAAATCCACTTACGTTGTTTAATTTTTTAACGTCTATGAATTCGATGTTACTTATGAGTACAGACGTAACTACAGAATCAGAGATATCAAATGATGCTAATTTTCAATTAAGAAGTGTGGAATATATCCAGAGTTTATTAGTTTCGATGGAACATGATAAGTCAAATGAAATAAATGACGATGAGCAAGAACCGGTTTATCATGAAATTGCAAATTATTGTATAGAGTTATATAGCAAGATACCTGTATTCTACATGTATTGGACTGCACAACAACGGAAAATAGGTAAGCTTAGTCCAGAGGACGAGGAGTATATTGTTCTTGCCCAGATGATGTCACAAGTTCGAGGTGAGCAGTATCAGGCATTTAGAATCCCAATATTAAAGGAGTTGCTATTACCACAGGCAGAACTACTGAAAGAAGTATATGGACTATCGGTTTCGGATGTTATAGCGGGGCTTACAGTATTAGAAAAGAATCTATCATCTGGAAGGCTAGATGCAATGAAGGCTTTAGGAAATCAAATGGACAAGTTGGAGCTATTTGATGGTTCTGAACCAGACGAGGATTATATTAAAGAAAGCCAAGAAATCGTATTAAAAGCAATCGGAACGTCGTTATTTGATGTAAGAGAGAATACAAAATGGACAGATGAGTTTATTGGCGATTTATGCCTGGGCATTAATGGTGATGGAGAATTCCTATCGCATGAAGAATATCCTGGATGGCCAATTTGGAATTTACCGATTCAGTATAAACCGTTTATAGAGTTAGATGGAACGGTATATTGCTTTGATTATTATAATTTATTTGATAACTTTTATGTCGCACTTCAACGAGCAATAAGATCCCATGGCAAAGATTATGGCAAAAGATGGAAAGATGCACAGACATATTCAAGCGAAAAGACTGTTGGAAGTGTATTTGAAAAGTTGCTACCTGGGTGCAAAATACATTATTCCAACCATTATCCATTAAAGAAAAATGATGGAGCGGAAAATGATATTCTAATTGAATATAAAGACGTGCTTCTGATTGTAGAGGTGAAAGCCGGAACATTTGTATATACACCAGCAATGATGGATTTTTCAGCACATAAAGAATCGTTTGAGACACTTGTGGAAAAAGCTGAAAAACAATGTCTACGTACAAAAAAATATATTACTGATGAAACAGACAATAAACGGGTATTTTATACGGATGATAAGCTGGATACAGAGGCATTTTCTATCAACATGGATAAATATAGTCAAATATACATGTTTGATGTTACTGTTTCTGATTTTAACGAGTTTGCTTCGCAAATGGAGAAGATTAAAATAGCTAAGGCTCAAGAGGGAATAATTGCAATTTCACTTAATGACTTGTGGGTTTACAAATACTATTTTGAAAATCCGTTACAGTTTATCCATTTTATAAAACAAAGGACTATTGCAACCGAAACTGCTGAAATTGCAACATCGGATGAATTGGACCATTTGGGAATGTATATTTCTCATAACATGTATTCTTTACAGGCAAAAGATATTGGTCAAGGAAAACATGTAAGCTTTATGGGATACCGAGAAGAATTGGATAAGTTTTTGTCAAGTATACATGTAGGAATTCATTATGAAAAGCCAATACAATTTATTCCAGACAAAATAGTCAAGATTCTAAATATTGTGATAAGCAAGAAAGAAAATGTAACACTGTTTTCCAATTTTCTTTTGGATTTATCTGCTGAAAGCAGGGAAGCTTTTAACGAATCGATAAGTAATTTGGCCAGAAGAGAAAGGGGACTTGGTCGAATGCTTCCAGCAATGAGCTTTATGGATTGTAGTTACGCTTTGTTTGTGGAAGTTCCTGACATAACACTTTATCCTAAGGAAAGTCGCGATGAGTATATATTGGCCAATCTGGCGCAAAATGAAAGAAAAGAATGCTGGTCAATTACTATTGTATTAAATAAAGAAGATAATATTATTGATGTTCAGTATCGTTTATTTACTCAGAGTGACATTTCTGATAGTCAAAGAGACAAGTTAAAAGCTTTTGGCAAGGAAATCGTGGAGCGTAGGACAGAACAGTTTTTGGTACAGAATAATAAAAAGAAGATCTATCCGAATGAACCATGCATTTGTGGTAGTGGAAAAAAATATAAGCGTTGTTGCGGTAGAAAATAGTAAAATAAGTGTGTTGAAGGCCTGTCCTTATAAACGGACAGGCTGTTGGCTACAATTAGACAAAGGGAATACTGCGATCGTGGCAGAGATGATTGCAGAGCAGACAGGAGCTAATCTTTTTGAAGTATTACCTGTAGATGATCATTATCCAATGACATATGCTGAGCTTACGGATGTAGCAAAGCAGGAGCAGAATGATAATGCGAGACCAGAATATGCAGGCGAAGTACCTGACCTTTCCGCATACGATACGATCTACATCGGTGCACCAGTGCGGTGGGGAGACTGGCCGATGATTATGTATACCTTCTTTGAGCAAAATGCTGATGGATTATCAGGCAAGACGCTTGTTCTGTTTTCTACTCATGAGGGAAGTGGGTTGTCCGGCTTTGACAGGAAGCTCGAATCTGCATGTCCAAACAGCACGATCCTTGAGGGGTTGACTATACGCGGAAATGATTGTCAGAATAAACAGGACAGTGTGCGAAACGAGGTAAGTGATTGGATCTCGGGTCTTGGATATTAGAAAAGGAAATAATGCAAAATGATTTGTGAAGAGGAAGTGGTGGATCTTCGTATTTCGGATCGAGGCAAAGAAGGAGGAATCCGCTATAGAAACAGGCTCATTTTTTACTCACCTTCTCGTAAGGAATATTATGTGGCGCCAATTTGACGTCATTTCTTTTTGTTGGACATTTATTGGTAGCTATGAAGGGGTATAGGGATACGCCCTAATCCAAGCAACGTGGGAGCGTGGTTTCTGCGAAAATTGCACCTGCAACTTTTTGCGTATTCTGTTATTCTTTTTTGATGCAATATGAGCAGATGTTCTGCAATCGCAATTTTGGTGCAGAAACGCTTATATGCTGACTTTATGCTTCTAAAATGCATCGCAGGAAATCTGCATGGTAAAAAGCCGAAAAGGAAGCCTTGGATACAGCTTGGAAATGTGCCGAATCCGGAAGTCTGGCAGGCGGTCGAACAGTGTCCTTCCGGGGCGCTTGGTGTGTTGTATCGGCATGGGGTAAATGTCGTATTTGAACCCGAGAGGTGCAGGAGTGCCGCTTATGATGGAGATAAGCTGATCGGTGAATGTGACTATCAGGAATCTGAATCCGGATGGTGCATTTATCATACAGAGGTTGATCCGGCATATGGAGGGAAAGGAATAGCCAAGAGACTGGTATATTCCATTCTTGAAGCTGCAGAGCGCAAAGGCGTCTCAATTGTTTCGACCTGCTCGTATGCAAGTAAGGCTATGAGTGAGTAATTAAGTATCTATGGCTTCCCAAAGGGAGCCATATTTTTTTTTCAATGCAAATTCATATAATTGAATTAAACAAAAGATCGAATTGCTCAGTGTGTAAAAAATGTGTATAATACGAGAAGGGCACAAAGCCGAATGAAAAATAGAGAAATCAATGAAATAACGGCTAGAAAAATATTGAAGAAATGGAATATCAAGTATTAGACAAGAGAGAATGGCCATGAATAATATGAAATCAAATAAAAACACATATCCGACATTTATCAAAGAAAATGGTAAAATCTTTTTGGTATATGTTCCTGATTTGGATATTTATACTGAAGGGAAGAGTCTTACAGATGCTATAGAGATGGCACGGGATGCAATAGGATTAAAAGGGATTACATTGGAAGATGATGGTGTCGATGTACCACCCCCATCTTCTCCTGAAGTTGCTTTAAGGAAGGCCCAAAATGAGGCCGATGATATATTCGATTATTCAACAGGATTATTAACATTTGTCGATGTGAATTTTACTGAATATCGCTTGAAACATGATAATAAGATGGTTAGAAGAAATGTTACGCTACCTTGTTGGATGAATTATCAGGCAGAAAAAGCACATTTAAATGTTTCCAAGGTTCTTCAGGATGCTTTGGAAAAACAGTTGCAGAGGTTGTAAAGATATGGATGAATCTAAAGTTTCGGAAAAGTATAGCAAAGGCACATATTATTTCACTATGATCATCGCAGGATGTTCCCTTCTGACATTCCTTGTGCTGTTTATATGTGCACTTGTGGTTGTCCCCAAGGCTGTAAGGCTTATCGGAACAGCTCAGACCACTCTTGATAATATGCAGGAGGTTTCTGAACAGCTGACAACGCTTAGGTTATCCGAGACCATACAGAGTATTGATGAGAGCACCGCAAATGCGATGTCCGATGTGTCCGAGGCGATGAATCAGATCAACTCCCTGGATGTGGATTCTCTCAATGAATCAATCAGGGATCTTAAGGAGAGCGTAGAGAACTTTAACAAACTGTTCAGTGGATTTTAAAAGGGAGGAAGAGGCATGGATAACAAAGCAATGTACAAATTGTCATATGGATTGTTCGTACTTACCACCAAGGCCGGGGATAAGGAAAACGGATGTATTACCAACACTGCCATTCAGGTTGCCTCGGATCCCAATCAGATTTCTTTTGCGATCAATAAGGCTAATTACACCCATGATCTTGTGATGGAGTCTAAGAAGGCTAACATATCCGTTATCAGTGAGGAAGCTACGTTCGAGCTTTTCAAGCATTTCGGATTTCAGTCAGGAAGGGATGTCAATAAGTTCGAAGGATTCGCGGATTTTAAGAGAGCAGATAACGGAATCCCTTATATCACCAAGGGAACGAATGCCTACTTTTCAATCGATGTGACTCAGACGGTTGACCTGGGCTCACATACACTTTTCATAGGTGTTCCCACGGATATGGTCGTGCTTTCAAGTGCACCTTCGGCAACCTATGCTTATTATCAGGACAATATCAAACCTAAGCCCGCGGCTGCACCTGCGGAGAACAAGCTTCCCGAGGGTGTTCACAAGTGGCGCTGTAAGATCTGCGGATATGAATATGTGGGACCGAATCTTCCTGATGATTTCATCTGCCCTATATGCAAGCATCCCGCAAGTGATTTTGAGATGGTGGAGTAATTTTTATGTCTATTATGCCCAACAATCTCGGCAGGCAGTACAGCCTTCATGCCGATGAATATAAAGCTAAAGCCTGTGAGGTACTTGATTCGGGATGGTATATCCTTGGAAAAGAGGTCTCAGCCTTTGAAGAGGAATGGGCGCGTTATATCGGAGCAAAGTACTGTGTGGGACTTGCTTCGGGACTTGATGCGCTCTGGATCTCCTTCAGACTCCTGGGGATTGGTGCGGGAGACGAAGTAATAGTCTGCGCCAATGCATACATCGCCTGCGTTATGGGTATTACCATAAACGGTGCGACTCCTGTATTTGTAGAGCCCGATGAATATGACAATATCGATGCAGGCAGGATCGAAGAGAAGATAACGGACAGGACTAAAGCAATCCTTGCGGTTCATCTCTATGGTCAAAGCTGTGATATGACTAAGATATGCGATATTGCAGCAAAGTATAACCTGAAGATTGTTGAGGACTGTGCGCAGAGCCACGGAAATCACTGGCAGGGTAAGACGGTCGGCACATTCGGCGACGTAGGGTGCTTCAGCTTCTACCCTTCCAAGGGTTGCGGAGCATTCGGTGATGCGGGATGCATCGTTACGGATGACGAAGCGCTTGCGGAGAAGTTTAAGGTGTTCAGGAATTACGGCTCCGAAAAGCGTTATCATAATATGATGGTCGGAACGAATTCCAGACTTGATGAGATACAGGCAGGACTCCTGAGAGTTAAGCTTCGGCATCTTGATGAGTTTAACAAAGAGCGCTCACGTATTGCGGCAAGGTACGATTCGGAACTGGTTAATCCCCTTGTGATAAAGCCACGCATCCGTCCGGGTGCGGATTCGTCCTGGCATCAGTATGTTGTTCATGTCCCGGGAAGGCGCGATGAGCTTATGGAGTATCTTAAGGGTAAGGATATCGGAACACTTATCCACTACCCCATCCCGCCTCATTTGTCGGAGGCCTATGCATATTTAGGGCATAAAAAGGGAGATTTCCCTGTCGCGGAGAAATATGCGGATGAAGTACTGAGCCTTCCGATGTACAATGGTATGTATGAGGAAGAGCAGACTAAAGTGATCGAAGCTGTAAACGGTTGGAGATAATATGGTCAGTCATAACATGGATAAAGTTAAGATGCTCGAGTTTAGGCGGCGCGGAGACGAAAGAGGGCATCTGGTCATAGTTGAAGGCGGAATGGACATCCCTTTTGAGATCAAGAGGACCTTCTATATATACGGATCTGACCCCGATGTTGTTAGAGGTCAGCATGCCAACAAGGTATCGGAATTTGTCCTGATAAATGTTGCGGGTACCAGCAAGGTCAAGGTTAAGGACGGCGAAGGCAACGAAGTGATCTATTGCCTGAACAGGCCTCACACCGGAATTTACCTTCCCAACATGGTATGGAAGGATATGTATGACTTCAGCCGGGATTCGGTGCTCCTGGTTCTTGCGAGCACTCATTATGATCCGAATGAATATATAAGAGATTATGAGACTTTCGTAAAACTGATCGGAGGGGAGTCTTAACGGAGCTGATATGAAAGTATCGATAGTAATACCGGTATATTACAACGAAGATAATTTACGTCCTTTATATGCGGACATCAAGGAGAAGTTTATCTCTAAGATCGATTATGATTATGAGATCATCATGGTCAACGACGGATCGGGAGATAACAGCTATGAGGTCATGAAGGAACTTGCGCTGGCAGATCCTAATATAAGGATCTTCTCGCTTTCCAAGAATTTCGGGTCCCATGCAGCATGCCTCTGCGGCTTATCTAATGCAACAGGGGACTGCGCCGTTATCAAGGCTGCAGACCTTCAGGAGCCCACAGAGCTCCTGCTTGAGATGATAGATAGCTGGAAATCCGGCAATAATGTTGTCCTTGCCTGCAGATCTGACAGGGAAGAAAGCAGGCGCCAGGTCGGTTTTGCGAACATGTATTACTGGATGGTGCGTAAAACCGCGCTTCCCAACATGCCTAAGAACGGTTTTGACATTTACCTCCTTGACCGCAAGGTTATCGATGTAATAGATAAGCTTGATGAGAAGGATTCGTCCATAACAAGCCAGATCCTGTGGAGCGGATTTAAGACGGGAGTTGTATATTACACCCGCAAAGCCCGCGAGATAGGAAAGAGCAGATGGACTCTTAAGAAGAAAATAAGACTGGTATCGGATACGCTTTTCAGCTTCTCCACGGTTCCCGTAAGATTTCTTGAGATAATGGGAATGCTCTCCGTTATCATAGGACTTGTCTGGGCAATCGTTGTTTTCGTAGCACGTATCACGGGCGGCATTGCCGTTTCCGGTTATGCGACGCTCTTTATTTTCTCCCTTTTCAGCTTTGGCATAATAATGATCTCGCTGGGAATTCTGGGAGAATATATCTGGAGACTGTTTGATGCGGCAAGAAACCGTCCGCCCTATATCGTAGAGGATTCTTACTCCGCAGGGGAAGGTAAAAATGATGGTGAAGTTAAGAAGTCTTGATACAAAGGATGCGCATCTTATGCTTGAGTGGATGCATGACCCTGAGATCATAAAAGGTTTTCAGAAGGATCTGATGCATATGACTCTTGAAGATGCTGAAGGCTTTTGCAGGGAGGCATCATCTCATATGGAGATCACGGACGGTGCATCGCTTCATTATGCCGTAGCGGATTCTGAGACGGATGAGTATCTGGGAACGATCAGTTTAAAGCATCTGGATCTTGCGAATAAAAGCGCAGAGTATGCGGTGACTTTGAGAAAGAAAGCGCAGGGCTCGGGAGCTGCTTTGCAGGCTACGACGCTTCTTCTTAGCAAGGCGTTTAATGATATCGGGCTTCACAAGGTCTGGCTGAACGTGCTTTCCGGTAACGAAAGAGCGATAGCTTTCTACGAGAAGATGGGGTTTGTATACGAAGGAATTCTCCGGGATGATGTGCTAAGAGACGGGATGTTTCTGGAACAGAGAAGGTACAGCATCTTAGAGCCTGAATGGAAGAAGATTAATGGATAAAAAGAAAAGTTACATTTTGGAAGGTTTGGCAGTCCTTGCCGTGTTTGTGTCGGGATTTATATTTAGATTTAAATTCCTGTACTGCACTACCGCGGATACGGACTGTTTTACTTTGTGGTTTAACTATATACGTGATAACGGCGGTATCGCGGCATTTAAGACCTTTATCGGGGACTACAATGCACCCTATATGTGGATCCTTTTTCTGGCTACATTATTTCCTGTTCGTGACATAGTGATGGTTAAGATCCTGGCAGCTCTTTTTGATATTCCGGGTTTTGTGGTCGGATTTTTGTTTGTCAGGGAACTCGCTCTTGAAGCGGGCAAAGGCAAAGATCTGTCAAGGCGCCTTGGAGAGTTCGGAAGTGCTTTGGTATGGCTTTCTCCCATCACAGTCGGAAACAGCGGATATCAGGGTCAGCTTGAGGGACTCTGGACATTTACCGGCTTTCTGTCGGTTTATTTTGCGCATAAAAAGCGCCCTGTTTTATCGATGATCATGATGGGCGTGGCATTCGGAATGAAGCCCCAGGGCATATTCTTCCTGCCATTCCTGTTCCTTATCTATTACAGATCGCAGGTTTTCTCGGTGCTTCATTTCCTGATAATCCCTTTGACCATACAGGTGCTCAGCATTCCTGCGATGATTGGCGGATGTCCTTTTTATATCTTCTGGGAAAAGTTCTTCACTCAGACCAATCTGTGCCCCGCGGTCTATTACTATTATCCGAATTTCTGGATCTGGTTCAGGGACCTGCCTTATTATGTCTTCGGGAAGGTCGGCATCGGAATGATGCTGACGGTGTTCCTGCTCTATACGGTTCGTTTTGCCAAAGACTCTCGGGAGCGTAAGTGGAGCATGGCGATGGATCTGGAGCTTGCGCTCTGGTCGCTTATGACCTGTGCGATGTTCCTGCCCGTAATGCACGAAAGATACAATTATCCTGCTGAGGTAATGCTGCCGGTTTTAGCCGTTACCGATAAAAAGTACAGGGTGCCTGCAGGTGTGCTTATGGTATCGGGCCTTTTGTGTAACGGAATGTCTTATTACGGATGGGGAAAGCCTGAGTTTTACGGGCTTTCGCTCCTTAATATGGCGGTTTATGCATTCCTTACGGCCGGAGTTATCAGAACGGTCTGCGGCAGGGGCGCTGTTACGAGTTCGAAGGTTTCAGCTCCCGTGAAAGGAGGCGCCGCATGACGAAGATAGAGAAGAAATTACTGGACTTTCTTACGGCGCACAGAGTTCTTCTGGGGTACGTGGTTGTCACTATTTTAAATCTGTTTCTTCGTAAGATCGCAGTCTGGTGGAGCGTAGAGGGCGTGGAGTATTACTACGACGGACATGCCCACATGGTTCAGGGTCAGCTTTGGTGGTCCCTGATGAGATTTGGAATGAATTTCCCGATCCTTCCTGTACACTTTATGAAATGGGTTGCGGCCTTTGGGGATTTTGCGATGGCGGCTGTCGGGGCAAGGGCGCTGAGTAAAGGAATCGGAGCATCCGGTAAGAAAGGCTCCGGAAGTCCGGAAAAGGGACTTGTATTTTACTCCGTTATATTAATCATGCCTTTTACGCTGCTCAGAGGTATTGTCTGGAGCATGACGGATTCGCTGGGGATCGCGTGCTTTATATGGGCATATGCTTTTGCAGGGGATCGTAAGTGGACGAAGACTTTGGCATATGCAGCCGGAGTTTTGTTTTGTCCCGCGCTGATCCTTGCGCTTTGTTTTGAGGCAGCTTACAAGGCTTCGAAAGCGGGTCCGGTGCTTTGCGCGGCGGCCTTGGCTGCTGTTATCGCAGGAATACTGGGAGCTGTCAACGGCTTCGGGTTTTGGCATGGAGTTTTGGGACAGGTCAATTTCCTCACATTTGATCCGCTGACGGGGGCTTCGTTTGAGGACGGGACGTCCTGGATGCTGTCTCAGATGTGGATATATAGCATGCCGGTGAGTGTTTGGGGGATATATAAGATGATCGGAAAGGCTGATTCTTAAGGGAATCAGCTTTTTCTTTTGTTTGACGAGCGTCAAACGATATGATAAGATAAGTTCGTAATATTTGACGTGCGTCAAAGAAAGGCGAATTTATGATCATAACTGAAAAACAGGATTTGACATACTTAAAATGGTCTCATATTCGTGGGTCATCCGGGACAGCCGGTACTTTTTTAAAATCATCTTCAGAGCTTGGCGGGATAAAAAAATATTATAAGCTGTCGAATTTTGACCCTGCTGCCGGGGTGACCGGACATGAATGTGTTAATGAGATAATCGCGGACAGATTGTTGACAATTCTTGGCGTGGATCATTTGAGCTATGATCTTGTCCATGCTGATATCGATATTGAAGGGAACAGATATACCACTTATTTGTGTTCCTCGGTCGATTTTAAAAATCGTGGTGAGAGTAAGATCGCATTGGATGATTTTTTCAGGATAAATGCTTCCGCCGGAGAAAAACCATATGATTTCTGCATCAGGATGGGGTTTGGCGATTATATAGACCGGATGATCGCTTTTGACTATCTGATATTAAACAGGGACAGGCATGGCGCCAATATTGAAGTTCTGAGAAATAAAAATGATCATTCAGTGAGGCTTGCTCCGCTTTTTGATCACGGATTGTCACTTCTGTGTTCCTGCTATTCTGATGAAGAAATACAGTCTTTTGATGTGATGGAAGACAGGAAATGCGGGAATTTTATAGGAGGACGGTCCTGCTATGAAAATCTGTCGCTTATCCGTGACAGGAAGAATGTGTTTACGGGAAGGCTGAGGAATACGGATAAAGATTATTTGCTGGGCGGGCTTACCGGGATTGTATCCGATACGTTGCTTGAGAAAATATGGGAAATGATCCGGACCAGGTATAAGGCATATGAAAATCTTTGACATTATAGATGATGAAAATAAAAACTCTGTAGGTACTCTTTTGTATTATGAGAAAGAGAAGACCTTTATATGTGAACTGGCCGATGACCTGGATGAGTGGAGTGCGCCATTTCTATTTACCGGATTTGTGCGAAAAGGTATTTATACTATTCCGAGGGATGAGAGCTTTAACTGGGTCAGGAGCAGGATAATCCCCCCTTCCAGGCAAAATATTGATCTCATACTCAGACATCATAAGCTTAAAGAGTATGATGAATGCATTTTTCTGGAGATTTCACGCGGGAAGTGTTCGCAGGATTCGATGTATGTAAAACCGGTAAAGGAACTTCCGGGTTATGTTTCGGAAAGGCAGAGCAGAAATCTGACCGGATGTTTTCTTTTGCGCGGACGCGAAATCCTGTGCATTTATGCGGATGAAACGGTGATGAAAACAGACCTGGCAATGTTTTCTGACGAAAAGGATGTCAGTAAGGTTCTGGAAAATGAAGAATTATTCAGGTCCGGAAAGCTGGGAACTGGCGGTTATTTCATTACATTTAACAATTCAATTGATATACCCGCATACGCGCTGTACGGAAAGGGAGAGAGGATTCCACTTACTCCGGATGATCTGAAGATGATGGCTATAGGCGGTCTGGTTGATACATCCGCGGCATGTGATATTATGAGCTGCTCGAGGCAGAATCTGTCATACATGATCGGGAAGGGAGCTCTTTCCCCATTGATGGAAGATGTTAAAGGAAATCTTTTCCTGAAGGATGATGTTATCAGGAATATGTGGTAGAAGTTATGATATAATACGTATATGTCACGTTATAACCAACATTCAGGAGGTGTGCTATGTTTGAACAGATCAAATTAAGCTTTGAGAATTCAGGACTTGAGCCCGTTATTGACACCGCGACCGTGGAAACTCATTACGGCAAGCACCATGCGGCATACACTAAGACTTTTAATGAACTGGTTGAAAAAGCAGGCCTTCAGGGTAAGAGCGCTGAGGAGATCCTCTCCGGACTTGATTCCGTAGCCGATGAGGCGCTTCGCACCGGTCTCAGAAACCAGGGCGGCGGATATCTGAATCACAACATTTATTTCGAGCAGCTTAAGCCGGAAGCTCAGGCTAAGAAAGCACCTGAGGGAGCTCTTCTTGCACAGATCGAGAAGCAGTTCGGAAGCGTTGATAAGCTAAAAGAAGAACTCAATGCTCTTTCCGCATCTCAGTTCGGATCGGGCTGGGGATGGCTCGGCAAGAAATCTGACGGCTCTCTTGTTACATACAAGACCGCTAACCAGGACAATTGCTACAGCTTAAAGCTTGATTCTACGCCCATTCTTGCTCTTGACGTATGGGAGCATGCATATTATCTGAAGTATAAGAATCTTCGTGCGGATTACCTCAAGGCACTTTGGAACATCATTGACTGGAGCGTAGCTGAAGAAAGATATAAATAAGTGTGAGACATGTCTATCAGTATCCTGTATTTGTTTTCTTTTTTGATAGCAATGACCGTCCTTTTGTTCATGATCACTTACGGGGACGGATACAGCATTAACCAGATACTTCTGGTTACGGTAATAGTCGTTGGCGACGCGGGGTATTTTCCGCTGTCGCTTTCCGAAGGTTTGCCCGAAGCTCTTATTGCGACGCAGATAACTTATGTAACGGGGTGCTTTGCTCCGATGCTTATGTTTGCGATCGCCTGCGAAATATACAGAGTACGTATCCCGAGCTGGCTCCTGTGCATGATGTACGCGGTCCAGTTCGGGATTTACTGTTGTGTTATGACGATCGGCAAGCTCGAACTCTTTTACCGGACAGTCGAATACAACAGATCCGGGGACATCGTATTTCTGACCAAGGTCTACGGTCCAATGCACATGGTCCACATTATTTCGATGTACATTTATTTCGGACTTCTGATCCTGGTTTCTGCAGGTGTATTTCCGCATAAAAGGAGGATCTCCTCTGCGGATTCGACCGCCATCTTTTTCCTCGAATTTTTCACCATATCGGTTTATATAGCGCAGCGTATGGCCGGTTTTCAGATCGAACTGATGCCGTTTGCTTTTGATACGGGACTGGTCCTTTTGATGATACCGATCACTAAGCTGAATACGTATTCCATCACCGGAAACAATGAGATCATAAGGGACCGCCTTGAGAAGAAGGGCTATATCTTTTTTGACAGAAAGATGCGCTTTATGGGAAGTAACGAGAAGGCATATGAATTCTTCCCGGAGCTTGGCGAGTGGGAGCTTGAAAAGAAGATCCCGGGAAAAGGAGGACGCTTCAACACCTACCTGCGCCAGCCTTTGACGAAGTATCTTGAAAACGAAGAGGAAGAACTGGGCGGCGGAAATTTCCTCATGAAGAATGAGAGGATTTATTACAGCATCGGTGTTATCCGTAACAAGTCAAACAGAAAACAGGGATATATAATCGAACTTGATTCCAATATTGTCTTAAATGATGGAGAGACGAAGTAAGATCAAAAAGCTCATAGATTATTTTTCCTATTGCTTCATAATGTTTGCGGCAATCGTATTCATTATGGCAATTTACGGTAACGGTCAGCCCGGTGAAGCCTACACAGGGGATTTTTCATCCGAAAGTTTTAACGAAGGATGGACCGTCATCAATGAAAGAAGCGGGGATGTATATGAGAATGTGACGCTTCCCACAGTCGCCTCCGGGGCACGAAGCGGGGATGCCGTCATGGTGAAAAATACTTTGCCGGATGACATTAAAGGACCGGCTACTATAATCTTCAGGACAAGACTCGAAGATCTGTATGTCTATGTGGACGGAGAGCTTCGTTCGTCTTATTCGTCACATGACCTTGAAAGAGCGGGATACCACATCCCGAGTGCGTATGTTGCATGTGATCTGTCCGCAGAAGATGCGGGCAAAGAGATCAAGGCACTTTTCGTGATCAAGAATATCGGAACCATAGAAGGAGTATCCATCGGATACGGCAACAATGTATGGTTTGCGATCATTCAGGATAATATTTTTCTGACGATCAGTGCGCTTATGATACTGGTCGTCGGATTGTTCGTTATCATTTTTTATCAGTTCGCGGCAGCAAGATTTCAGATCGACAGGTCCTTTTTCTACATGGGTCTTTTCATGTGTTCCCTTTCTATGTGGATGCTGTCGGAGAGCAGGCTCAGGCAGATCCTTTTTGCGACGCCATCGCTTTCGAATTATTTTTCCTACTTTGCAATTGAGATCACGGGCGTGTTTGTATGCTCATACTTTGATGAGATACAGAGCAGGCGCTACCGCAAATTCTATCTGGTCTGCGAAGGTGTCATCACCGCACAGATCATTATTAACTTAGCGCTGAACGGACTCGGCATCCTTGATTTTTTCCAGACGATATTTATCTCGCATTTCTGGTTTGCGGTCGGAATCATCCTTGTCATGTATACGCTTGTAAGGGACATTGTAAAGAAGCGTATCCGTGACTATATCGCATCGTTTATCGGAACATGTATTTTCCTGGTCTGCTGCCTGCTTGAGTTATTCTCGTTCTTCATGTCCGATATATGGAGCTTCGGCGCATACATCTGCATCGGCATGCTGGCACTTCTCGTTGCAACGATCGTTCAGACCGCGCTCCGCACGGAAAAGACATCGATCACCCGTGAGCGTGAAAAAGAAGAAAGCCTGATGAACACCATCGAGGCTATCACGGGCGCTATCGACGCAAAGGACGAATACACGGGAGGACATTCTGACAGAGTCGGTCTTTATGCGGGAATGATCGCACGTGAGATGGCAGCGGATTATGATTTTTCGGAAGAAGACATCCTGAGGATCCAGTACATCGGATTCATGCATGACATCGGTAAGATAGGTGTTGCGGATTCTGTTTTGAACAAAGCGGGCAGGCTGACGGACGAAGAGTTTACGCTGATGAAAAAGCATGTGGAGATCGGATATGACCTCCTTAAGTCTATGGACAATTCGATCGACGGACTGCTTGAAGGCGTGCGTCATCACCATGAAAGATTCGACGGCAAGGGCTATCCTGACGGGCTCGAAGGGACTGATATTCCTCTGGTTGCACGTATCATCTGCGTTGCGGACTGCTATGATGCCATGACCTCGAACCGTGTTTACCGTAAGAGGCTTTCGGATGAGGATGTTGTTGCCGAGATCAGGAGATGTGCGGGAACGCAGTTTGATCCTGCGATCGCAGGCATTTTCGTAACAATGATCGAGCGCGGGGATTTCAAGGCGGCTACGATCGACGGAATGGAAGCGAGCGAACTCGGAAGCGTATATCGTTCCTCAATGCTTGAAAAGAGGCTTCAGACGGATCTGCTGGAAAAGCCCGAGCTCGTGCATCATGCTTCGCACGTTCGAATGATCTGCTATATCATGAAGCTGGCAGAGAAGAACAAGAGAAACTTCGAGATCTTCTTTACGGGCATTAAGTGCCCCGAGTGCGGTGAATCCGAGCCTCACGTACATGGCGATGAATGTCCGGAGTGCGGAGCTCATGAGCACAAGAAAGACCCACTTACCGAGTTTAATGCGTATGTCAGAAAGCGCCTCACCATGAGAGATGTGCTGATAGAATACGATGATCTGTGCAATATCGTGGTGCTCTTTGACAGAAATCCCGAGGAACTTACAGATATCCGCGGATATATCCTGGAGTTTCCCAGAGCTGAGGCGTATATTAAAGAACTGTGACAGGACCCGCGGGACGGAGGAAACGTCCCCCCTGTCACCTAGCAAAAAATGTATAGTTTTTCGCAAAAGGCGGTCGCTAGAGCGCCTTTTTCTGTGGTAAAATAGGGATAGCGTTTTTTTCGGAAACTTTCCGGAAACAGTAATAGTTTTTTACCGCGCGTAGGCGCAGAAAAGAGGAAAACATGCTTTATATCGGAATCGATCTCGGGACCTCTGCGGTCAAGCTTCTTCTCCTTTCTTCGGAAGGAAAGATTGTAAATATGGTTTCAAGGGAGTATCCCCTTTCTTTCCCTCATCCCGGCTGGTCTGAGCAGAACCCTGCCGACTGGTACAAGGAGTCGATCGAGGGTATCAAAGAGCTTCTCGCAGGTCAGGATGCATCACAGGTTGCCGGTATCTCTTTTGGCGGACAGATGCACGGTCTTGTAATACTTGATGATGCAGACAACATCATTCGTCCCGCAATCCTCTGGAATGACGGACGTACCGGAGCTGAGACCGACTATCTCAACAATGAGATCGGAAAAGCCAAGCTCACCGAGCTTACCGGAAACATCGCATTCCCCGGATTTACCGCACCCAAGATCCTCTGGGTTAAGAAGAACGAGCCCGACAACTTCGCAAAGATCGCTAAGATCATGCTTCCCAAGGATTATCTTGCTTACAAGCTTACCGGCGTTCATGCAACCGACGTATCAGACGCATCCGGAATGCTTCTTTTCGACGTTAAGAATCGTACCTGGTCCAAGGAAATGTGCGATATCTGCGGTGTAAAGGAAAGCCAGCTTGCCAAGGTATTCGAGTCTTACGAGTCCATCGGAACCGTTAAGGCTGACATTGCAGCAGAACTCGGAATCCCCGCAACCACCATCGTAGCAGCAGGTGCAGGCGACAATGCAGCAGCTGCAGTAGGAACCGGAACCGTAGGAAACAACGCTTGTAACATTTCACTCGGAACTTCCGGTACTCTTTTCATATCTTCGAAGAATTATGGTGTTGATGCGAACAATGCGCTTCACTCATTCGACCATGCAGACGGCACCTACCACATCATGGGATGTATGCTCAGCGCAGCTTCCTGCAACAAGTGGTGGGAGGACGGCGTTATCGGAACCAAGGATTACGCTGCTGAACAGGCTCAGATTACCAAGCTGGGTGAAAACAATACATACTTCCTGCCTTACCTCATGGGCGAGAGATCTCCTCACAACAATCCCGATGCAAGAGGAACCTTCATCGGTATGACCATGGATACCTCCCGTGCGGATATGACTCAGGCAGTTCTTGAAGGCGTTGCATTTGCATTCCGTGACATGATGGAAGCTGCAAGAAGCATCGGCATTAATCCCGAAAGATCCAAGATCTGCGGCGGCGGTGCAAAGTCCCCTCTTTGGAGAAAGATCATGGCTAACGTTCTTAACGTTAAGATCGACATCCTTGAAGTTGAGGAAGGCCCTTCACTCGGCGGTGCAATGCTTGCATGCGTAGCAGCAGGAGAGTACAAGAATGTAGAAGAGATCGCTGCCAAGGTTGTTAAGGTAGTTGATACCGTTGAGCCCGACGCTGAACTCGTTGCCAAGTACGAGAAGAAGTATCAGGTTTACAAGTCACTGTATCCTCAGTGCAAGCCCCTCTACGACAACATCGTTAAAGCACAGTAATGTGACAGGGGGTCGGACCCGCTGTCACACCAAGCCCTCAGCCCTTGGCTGAGGGCTTTTTTTCTCTGATCCTCGTGTGTCGCGTCGTTACGGTTACATTGTTCAGCGTGCAGCAGCTGACGATGTTCTTCCCGTAGGAGACGACGGGCCCCGTAAAAGACAGCCTTACAAGCCGGAACCCGTTGTAATCAGTCCTTATGTCAAGTGAAGTCAGGTTGGTGACACTCAGGTCTTTGGTGTCATCAAGATAGCCCATGGCCTTTGCAGCTTTGACTGCGGCAGGATCTGATTCGGTTCCTGCGTGAACGAGGTTGATCGCATCCGTCAATGATCTTCTCAGCATGGGCATGAAATTCAGGATGAAGTACTTCTTATAGGGACTCGAGAGCTTACCGTGGATCAGCTTGTGGATTGCTTTGGCGTTGCCGAGGCGGTCCTTTCTTTTGTCGTATCTGTACTTGAATGATATACCCGTCGCGAGGTTGCCCATGGATCTGTCGCCCTTCTGTCTCGCGTCCACGGCAATGCCGACATCTGCTTTCTTATCCATGTCCTGAAGGTATCCCGCGATAAGATAAGCCGTGTAGCCGATCTTCTCGTCATGAAGCATATTTAGCGTGCTTGCAAGGTCTTCTTCCTTCTCCTCGATGACGGTGGTTCTTCCGGACCAGTACTGCCCGTAAGCTTTGTCCTGATCGTTCCAGGTATAAGTCCTGCCGGTCCAGCCCCTGTTAAGAAGGTGCGCGAAGAACTTTCCTTTGATCCCTGCGGATGTGACCGAAAGTTCGACCTCGTGCATCGGCTTGTATGTAAGTTCTTCACCCGAAGCGGCAGTAAGAAAATCCTCTATAAAGTAGGAGAGGGACTTGCCGTCGCCGCCTAAGTGGTGCATGAGGAAGAGGATCTCGCCGTTGTTCATGTACGCTCGTATGAATTCGCCATCTTCAAGTCTGAAGCGGATCTTCTCCTGCTGCTGACGTACTTTATCGAGGTTCTTGTCCGTGCGCATAATAAAGCTTCGCGGAGTGTTATTAGGCTCGTAGAAGGCCCTGCCGTCTTCTTTGATCACGACTTTGGTGTTGAGCACTTCATTGCTGCTGACAGCTTTCGAAAAGGCTTCTTCAGCGTTGTTTATGCTTCCTTCTATACGGATCCTCATAACTATGATCATGTTGACATCGTAAAGGTCCGCACGCTCTGTTCTTATCTCAAGTCCTGACATATTTTCTTATTCCTTTAACCCATTGCTTCATTACTATGGATGTCGGCATGTATTTTGAATACAGCCTCAGATATGCGTTATAACACGATGACAGGGATATATCCTTATGTTTACCGGCATCCTTAAGTGCTTTGGCAACCACTTTCCCGGGAGTTACCATGCCCGGAAATCTGATCTTCTGTCCGTTTGATTCGTGGTTCAGCATTTCAGTGTCGACCCATCCGGGGCAAACGGCGATCGATGTGATCTTCCTGTCCTTTAGTTCCACGTTCAAGGCTCTCGAGAAGTTCTTAAGAAAGACCTTGCTCGCCGAATACATTGTCAGATACGGGTTAGGCTGGAAGGACGAGGCAGAGGAGACGTTGATTATAGCAGCCCCTTCGCTCATATAAGGAAGGCACATGTGCGTGAGGATCGCACAGGCCCTGCAGTTGATGTCTGTTATGCCTGCGATCTGTTCTTCTGTCATCTCGT
Organism: Lachnospiraceae bacterium; assembly: GCA_018056425.1. Classification (GTDB taxonomy): domain Bacteria; phylum Bacillota; class Clostridia; order Lachnospirales; family Lachnospiraceae; genus AC2028. The sequence goes on along the minus strand of JAGPFR010000003.1, from coordinate 72,811 downwards.
CGAATCTGCCCATATAAGCGGTTCCGGCATTGTTGATAAGATATCTTAAGTTCATTCCTTCAATCGTCTGTTTTACGGCCGTAAGACCTTCGTAAGAAGCAAGATCGGCCTTAATCGCGATTAGTCTGCTTCCGTATTCCGATCGGAGCTCGTTGAGCCTGTCTTCATTTCTTCCTGTGGCGATAATTACATCTATGTCTTTATCAAACAGCTGTCTTACAAATTCTTTTCCGATACCGCCGGTTGCTCCGGTTACTATTGCCGCTTTGTTCATAGTTCATTGTCCTTTATGAGTAGTCTCATGAGTTCTCTAAGATCGGGGAGAGGGTAGTTATCAGTGAACAGGCTTCTTAGTGAATAAACATATATCATCCCCCAGAACATATCGGCTGCGGCTTTGGGATCAATGTCAGGTGCGGTACCCTCTTTGATGCCCTGTTTTATTATCTTCGTGGTCTGTTTATACAGCTCCGTATCGTAGACTGACGTTCCGTTCTCGAGTATAAGCTGTGTGGAGAGGGTGATCCTGACAGGGAACCCCTCATCATTCTTAAGAGCATCCAGGATTGAGCCGGCCAGCATGGATACTTTCTTCCTGTATGGGAGAGGGAGAGCTGCGAGAGTCTTAATCTTCTTTATATCTTCGTCGGTATTGGCTTCCCGCCTGATCTCATCGTAGAGTTCTTCCTTGGATTTGAAATAAACATATATGGAACCCTGTGCAATGCCGATGAACTTGGCAAGGTCACTTATCTTAGTATCTCCGAATCCGTTCCTTGCAAAGTAAAGCGAGGACTCCTTGATGATCCTGTTCCTTGTGTTATCACGTATTTCCTGATTTTTCTTCTGTGATCGCGGCATCGATATTACCTCATTTATCTAATGAATAAATATTCATTCAATAAACTGAAGATATCACTAATTGTGTTAGTTGTAAAGCTGGTGAGACAATTCAGGAATACAATCTACTAACGACCGGATTTCATGCCGTTTTTATTGTCAGTATTGCATTTTGATATGCGGTTTTATGAAAACAAACAGAAAGTTGAATATATTGAAAATATATGTATAATATAAATATAGACGGATTAGCATTTGAATGGGATGAAAAGAAAAAAATAATAAACATCAAAAAGCATGGTATTTCATTCGAAGAGGCCATGACAGTGTTTTATGATGACGATGCCATAGTGTTTGACGATCCGGATCACTCAATAGAGGAATGTAGATTCTTGATAATAGGAATGTCGGGAAAAGAAGGAATAGACTATGAGAAAAGAATACGATATAGAAAAGCTGAATCCCCAAAAGAATCCTTATTCAAAGAGGCTTAAGAAAACTATTACCATAAATTTGAACGAGGATACTATTAACTATTTCAAGAATAAATCAGAACAATGCGGTATCCCGTATCAGACACTTATTAACTTATACCTGACTGATTGTGCGGAAAATGATCGCAAATTAACTATTTCCTGGGATTGAATAGAAACAATCGTGCTAATGATAGTGTTAAGCCCTCGGTGAAAACCGAGGGCTTTTTTCGTTATTTTCCTGTCGTGATCTTCTTGATCCACTTTCTGCTCCTTAGTCTGAGAAGCGCCCAGAAAGTCTTAACTATCTGATCGGATTTAAGGAAAATGTAGATCCAGAATGCGGGAAGGTGAAGCACATACCCCGCGAAATATCCGAGAGGGATCGCGATAGTCCACAGGAAGATGTTATCCGCAAGCATCAGCATTCTGGTATCTCCGCCGCCTCGAAGGACTCCCTTTGTCATTATCGAATTGGTCGCCTGGAAGACAATGATAAGTGAGATTGCGATCATCAGGTCATCCGCAATAAGCCTGGCCTCTGCTTCAACTCCGGTATAGAAGGCAATGACGGGTCCCTTAACAAGCAGAATAAACAGTGCTGACAGCAGTCCCAGTCCGATTCCCAATCCGAAGAAAAGAAAACCCTGCTTCATGGTTTGTTCTTTCTGACCGGTGCCGAGAGTCTGCCCTGTGACGATCGTGCCGGCCTGGCAAACGCCCTGTACAACAACGGTTGAAAGCTGCTGCGTGGGTCCTGTGATCGAGTTTGCGGATCCAATGACGGGTCCGAGATTTCCGATGACCATGGTGACGGTGTTGTTTCCGATTGCGAGGATGCCGTCACTGATAAGAACGGGTATGCTTATCCTGACGTATTCGGAGGCAATCGACTTTGTTTCCATCATCATGTGCTTAAGCCTGAAACCAATCTTGGTATCAACTATGAGAAGGTATCCGACGATCATGGATGCCTCGAAGATTCTTGCAATCAGCGTTCCGAGCGCAGCACCCGCAACTTCCATCCTGGGTGCACCGAATTTACCAAAGATAAATGCATAATTTGCTCCGAGGTTTATAAAGAAGGCACCGATGGAAACAAGGAACGGAAGTTTAACCTGTCTTACGCTTCGAAGTGCGATGGTTGTGGTAAGTGATACACCGAGGAAAAAATATGTAGGCACGGACCATTTAAAATACGAGGTTCCAAGTGCGATGACCTCCGCTTCATCCGTGTACATGCTCATGATGGTACCCGGCATGATTGCGGTAGCCGCCGCAAAAAGGGCCGCAAGAAGAAGCGTTAGCCTGAGCATCAGACAAACCGTCTGCCTGAGGGCATGTTCTGCTTTTTCTGTATCATCTCCGTTTTCTTTCATGCCGTAATATCTGGATACCAGAACCGATGCGCCCATTCCGAGGCCCATGCAGAGTATGTGATAGATCGAGATAAAAGAATTCGCCAGATTTGTCGAAAAGAGTGCATTTCCGGGGAGCGACCCAACCATTATGGTGTCGAGCATGTTTACGCCGACGGTGACAAGGCTCTGCAGTGCTATCGGAAGTGCCAGTGTGAAAACATTTTGGTAAAAACCGGATTCTGTTTTGTCAAAAAACTTGTATTTCATGGGAAATACTATAGCAAAATATGATAAAATTGTCCCATTCGGTGATTCAGGAGGAAAAATATTGAGCAAAACCTCGAAAATATTGATAGTTGACGATGATGTGACGATCGGAAACATGGTGCAGGAATCACTTGAATCCGAAGGTTATACGGCTCTGCGTGCATATTCCGGTACCGAGGCTTTAATGGTCATTGAAAAAGAAAAACCTGATCTCATCCTCCTCGACCTTATGCTCCCCGGCCTTACCGGTGAAGAAGTTCTGGCTAAGACCAAGGGAATCCCCGTGATCGTAGTCAGTGCCAAGACAGATATCGAAGGAAAAATAAAACTGCTCTATGACGGAGCAGCAGATTATATAACCAAACCCTTTGTCATCTCCGAACTTATCGCAAGGATTGCCGTTGCTCTCAGGATGTCCGGGTCAAAGAACGCGCCCGATAGCACATCTTCAGGTAATACCGTTGAAGCATCCGGCGTATCACTCGATACAGAGCTCATGATCGCAACTGTTTCGGGAACAGAGATTCCGCTTACCAGAACCGAAGCTGCGATCCTTCATATTCTTATGATCAATGCAGAGCGCCCCCTGGGCAGAAACACCATTCTTGACCGCATCGCAGACTCTACTCCCGATTGCACTGAGCGATCCCTCAAGCAGCATATCAGCAATATCCGTAAAAAACTCGAAGCAGCAGACGGCATCGACCACATCGAAGCGGTCTACGGCATAGGCTTTAGATTTAAATAGTGGGTCACCAAAATCTTGACGATATCTTGACTTTTTCCCGGCCGGTTTCTTGACCGGCTTATTTTATTATCAGATCATCAAAAAAGGTTTCAAAAAGGCAGGTTGACATGGAATACATTTTCAAAAGTAATTCACTTTGCAAAAGATACGGAAGCTTCAATGCACTCACGGATCTGAACATGAATATCGAGAAGGGTTCGATCTACGGATTCGTAGGGAAAAACGGAGCAGGTAAGACAACTCTGATCAGGATCCTGTGCGGACTGCAGCATCCCACCTCGGGTTCATTTGAGCTTCTGGGAATCGCAAATGACGATAAGAAACTTACGAAAGAGCGTCGCAGGATCGGAGCCGTTGTTGAGACTCCCGCCATATGCAAGGATATGAGCGCTCGCGACAATCTGATCCAGCAGTATCTCATGCTCGGACTTCCTGATTTCAAAGGAATCGACGAACTGCTCGAGCTGGTCGGCCTTTCTGACACAGGCCGCAAAAAAGCAGGAAAGTTCTCGCTCGGAATGAAGCAAAGACTCGGGATCGCGATTGCGCTTTGCGGAAATCCGGATTTCATAATCTTGGACGAGCCCACAAACGGACTCGATCCCCAAGGAATCATCGAGATAAGGGAACTGATCCTTAAGCTTAACAAAGAGCGCGGTATCACCTTCCTGATCTCCAGCCACATCCTCGATGAACTCTCAAGACTTGCGACTCATTACGGATTCATCGACAAGGGTCACATTGTAAGAGAAATGAGCGCTGAGGAATTAAGACACGAGTGTCGTAAATCTGTCCGCATGAAAGTAAGCGACACCGGGATCCTTGCCAAGATCATGGATGCCGCAAACATCGAATATAAGATCATCGATGATGCTCATGCAGATATTTACACGGAGATTAATTTCTCGGATATCGCAAAGAGATTCGCGGACGAAAACTGCACGATCTTTACGATGGAAGAGCGCGACGAAAGTCTTGAAGCTTTCTATCTGTCACTCCTCGGAGGCGGCTCAAATGACTAGAATACTTTACTCGGATCTTCACAGGATCCTGAAAGGAAGAGCGATAAAGGCCGGGATGGCAATGATCTTCGGCTACACCCTCATCCTGACACTGTTCCTGAAAGTGGTCCTTTATTCAATAGATGCTACTCTCACATCTGATGATGTTCTGACCTCCTTTCCCACCGCTTCTCCCTTTTTTATCGCGGCATCGGTTCTTTATCTTTTCCTTGGGGATTTCAGCGACGGGACGATCAGAAACAAGATCATGTGCGGCGTGCAAAAGAAAACGGTGGCAGCCTCTGCGATAATCCTGGGAAGTCTTACTTCAGTCTTTTTTATTATCTTTTCACAGGTATCGGGACTTTTACTTGCTGGGATTTTCGCTGACGGATATGTAACAATGACCACCTCAGAGATCGGAGAGTTTTGCATCAGAAATATCATGGCATCCGCAGCGGCAGGAAGCTTTATGACCATGATCCTTATGGCTTTCGGAGGAACTAAGCTTTCATATGTCGCAGGACTTGTTATTACGTTCTTTTTTCGCGTAGCGACTGCGGAGGTTCTTGATAAGCTCTATCCCGAAAACGGGGCATGCCTGCTTGAAGGAACCAAGCTTAAGCTCTACATGCTTTACGACCGGTATTGCCCTTATGCGTTTTTTACGGGGATCAATTATCACGACCTTACGAAATGCCTGATCGGATGCATTATCTTAACTGTGTTCTCTCTTTTGGCCGGAATGATCGTGTATGAAAAGAGAGAGTTTAAATGACCGGAGAATAAAATGATCAATATATTAAAAGCCAATCTTCAGAAACTGATTAAAAACATATATTTCATCGGAGGATGTCTGATCGCGTTTGCGGTAACATATGCATTTACTTCCGGAACGGTTGATTTTCCGCCGCTTCACAACCTGAATGCGGGAGAAATCATGTTCTTTGTGAGCGCTGCGATGGTTCTTTTTTTCTCAGTATATACACCCATGTCTGTTTGCGGTGAGTATTCGGAAGGATACATCAGAAACAGGATCATTGCGGGATACACCCAAAAGGAAGACTTTCTGGCACATATCCTTTCGCTCGAATGTGCGGCCGTCATCATGCATGTGTTTTACATCGCGGGCGGAATTATCGGGATTGTTAGAGCAGGTGAGCCTCTTTCGTCAGTTCCTGTTCTTCCCATAATCGTAATGATGATTGCAATAATTGCGTATATCGCACTTATCGGATCGATCTCTTATTGTTTCAAAAACATGATCGCAGGAGTGGTAACAGGTATGCTTTTATTTAATCTTGCTTATTCATTTGTAATGTTCGGAAATTTTATCCTGATGCTGACTTCGGGAAAGCCCGCTTTCAAAATCGCCGCATTTGTGTATAATATCAACGTTCTCGGACAGTGGTTTGCAAACACTCCTCTTGTCGATGAGGGAGTAAATGCGGGTGCTCCTATGCAATTTCTTTCCTCAATCACCGTGCTTGTTGTATCATTGTTATTGGGCATGGCCGGCTTGGACAAAAGAGATCTGAAATAATACCGAAAGGCTTTACATAGAAATGAAACTTTTTAGAACGATTATAATTGCAATCTCCGTTTTCATAGCGGGATATATCGCGGTGATGCTGCTTATCAATGTGGGCGCAGTCATGTCTTCATCCAGGAAGATTCCTGAGATCGAAGAGGTCGGCATCACCCTTGAAGATATGGTCATCCCTTCCGATGTGAGAGTGGTGGGTATCGGCGAAGCAACTCACGGAAATGTCGAGTTTCAGATTGCAAAGCTTGATATGCTCAAGAAAATGATCTCGGACGGCAATTGCAGATGTATCGCATTTGAGATTTCCGTCGGAGAAGGTGCCATGATCAATTCCGCGATCCACGGAAACGGAGCGCATCTTACCGAACTTGTGGGAGAGCTGGATTATCCTCTCTATGATACGCAGCAGATCATCGACCTTCTTGCCTGGATGAGAGAGTTCAACAAGGGAAGAAGTTATGACAATTCCGTCATGTTTTACGGAATAGACATGCAGGGCGCATATACAAGCATTGAGTACCTGTGTGAGTTTGCGGAGATTCACCCCGAAGCTTTCAGGGAGGGTGAACTTGATAAGCTTTCGGCCCTTGCATATCCCGATGCAGATTACGCTGCGGAGAGGGACTTTTTCGTTAACTTGTATGAGCATATTTCGAAGAGTAACAATACCGATTACATGATCGCATCTATGGCTGTAAATACCGTGCTTCAGTCAATCGATTCCCCAAGCTTTGACGAAGATGCCAATGCATACGGTGAATACAGGGACAATTGCATGGCACTGAATGTACAGAGCATTTCCCGGATAGAAGAGCACCGCGGATATTCACAGGTTCTCGTAACCGCACACAACGGACACATCATGAAGGGCGGCTCTGCAAGTTACGGTGAGACCGCAATGGGTCAGAGGATCGATGATCTGTTCGAGGGAAAGTATTTCTGCATCGGAACCGAATTCTACAACACCGTCGTAAATATCCACACGGCAGGAACTTATGATGACGAGTATGAGAGAAAGGACCACGAGTTCTGCTCGCAGGACATCCTCGCATATCAGGCAAGATTTTTCGAAGACGGAAAATACGTGCTGGTATTTGACGACATTACCGAGGACTATTCGAGAATATACAATCTGATTCACGAAGATAATTTCACCGGATGTGCGGGTGAAGGCTACACCGTCTACATGGATCTGTACAAAAGCTACCGTGTTAAGATGAAAGTCGCAGAAAGATATGACGCGATGATATATTATTACGAGACCACGCCGATAAGGTGCTTACACTACTAAGAAGGGTTGGGTTATGGGGACACGGTGACCCACCCCAACGAGGAATCGCCATGAACTATATACTTGCCGTCAGCATAGTCGTCAACATTATTCTGGCAGTCAAAATACTTACGATGAGAAAATCTGTCCGCGACCTGGGGACAGATTTTTCGGCTCATGCAACTCTCGACAGTAACACATTGATCGGAGTGACCGGCAGGGACAGATATATATGCAGGCTTGCCTCTCAGATCAATGAGACCATCACCGCACTTCGTGACTCGTATCATAAATACCGTCAGGGCGATGCTGAGGTCAAAACCGCGATCACGAATATCGCGCATGATCTTCGTACTCCTTTGACCGCGATATGCGGTTATCTGGAGCTGTCCATGAAGCAGGAGATGAGTGAAGATCTGAGGAAGAATCTGAATATCATCGACGAGAGAGCGCAGTACATGAAGGGCCTCACCGAGGAACTTTTTGAGTATTCGGTTATCACGGGCGGTGAAGTTTCCGAGGAATTGGAAACCGTGAATGTTAACCGCGTGCTCGAAGACTGCGTCATGAACTATTACCCCGCGCTTCTTGAAAGGGGCATCGAGCCTGTTATCGGAATTACCGAAAAAAAGATCGAAAAACAGTTATATCCCACCTACGTTGAGAGAATTTTCAATAATCTGATAAGCAATGCGCTGAAGTATTCGGACGGCGACCTGGAGATTTCCCTTTCCGATAACGGAACCGTCAGGGTGGCAAACAGCGCATCATCTCTTTCAAATGTCGAGATCCAGAAGCTTTTCGACAGATTCTTTACCGTGGAAAATGCAAGGAGCCACGCAGGCGGCCTTGGCCTTTCCATCGTCAAAACCTTTGCAAGCCGCATGAATTGCCCCATCGATGCCGGATACGAGGACGGCAAATTAGTGATCGAGATAAAATTCTAGTTGACACTGCGATCGCACAGTGGTAGATTAGCGCTACAGAAAATTTTTAAGAGATAAAGAAGCGATATTTGGATTAATTGTGCAGTGGGCGAATTATACCCATTTCACGATGATCCGGATATCGGTTCTTTTTTTGTTGTTCCTTGAAAACTGAATATCGCTCTTATGACCCGTGCGGCCGGGGAAGTACTGCGATGACCTTCATCGGTAAGGTGAGGAGAGCGTGCCAAGGCTTTGCATAAGAACGTTTTGAACTATAGGAAATTATTGAAAGGAGTGTGAGCATGGAAAAGAAGAATAATAAAATCGTCAGGAGTTACATACCCTGGTACTCTGACGATTATCGTATCTCTTATTACGATGAACAACGTAAAAAAGATTACCTGTCCTACACGCCGCAGGATATATATGCGGAACTTGTAAAAAACATAGTAAATCAGGATGAAGCATGTAGAAAAGTGTCCGTTATGATGTACCAGCATCTCAGGGGGCATCGCTTTGTCGGGATGCTGGCAGGGCCTACGGGATCCGGCAAATCCTTTATTGCGGAGAATCTTAAAAAGATCTTTCCGGATATGGTTTACCTCAGGGATATATCCAATGTGACAAATGACGGATGGAGCGGCGGCAAGAAAGTGCATAGTCTTTTTCAGGGAGTGAGTTACCCGGGGTGCGATAATGTTCGATTTGAGCCGGTAATCTTCCTGGATGAGTGCGATAAGATGTTTACTCCGAAGCATACGAGTAGCGGTGACAATGTCAGCGAGACTGTACAGTCGGAATTTCTATCGGTCATTCACGGCGGAGAAATCGAGATTTCCACACCGGACAGGGCAAGAAGAATGATCAGTACTTCGGGTATCAGTTTTCTTTTTGCGGGAGCATTTGAAAAGAAAGCAAAAGAAATAGCTGAAAAAGAAAACGGACCTGCTCTGGGATTCGGCATGCATCGGGAAAATGTCAGCGCATATGACAGTGGATTTAATGCGGCGGACATCATAGAGGCAGGCTGCATATCGGAGCTGTGCGGAAGGATCCAAAGGATCATCAGCCTCAATGCCATCGGAGAAGAAGATTACAGAAAGATGCTTGATGAGCCGGAACGCGGACCGGTCCATGAGCTTGAAGCAGAGTTCGGGATTCCCATACGGATAAGCGGTGAGCGGAAAGATCTGCTGGCACATGAAGCCTATGCATCGGGGCTCGGCATCCGTGGCATCAAAAACCGGATCCGTGATCATATTGATGAAATAATCTGGAATGACCAAAATGTCAAAATACTTAATATTGCGTGATAACCGGAAAGGAGAAAAAACTATGATGCATCTTGAATTTAAAAAACAGGATTACAGGGGATGTCATATCGATATCCAGCCTGCTCATCGCAGTGAGATTGCCGGACTGAGGAATATGGTTGTCAATAATTTCAATGTAATAAATCCCGCCAAAATCTTTGCTGATAAAATGAAATCCGGCGTCTTTGACGGCGTCCCGGAAGAAAAGGTGGAGGCAGAAGCTGAGGTGGTCAATGTACTGAGTGAACTATGGGACGGCGAGTATTGCATGAACGTGATGATGCTTCTTGCAAGGGCTATGCAGGAGATCGTTAACGAGAAGCTCGGGGGATGAAACTCCCCGAACAGCTGTTCGAAAAATCATAGACATCCCACTCTCATAATGGTATAATCAGTGTGTTTGCGGGAGGCGGATATGCACTTTGTCGATGCCAAGGGATTGCTCACCGGAAGCGGCGGGCACTTCGGAATGAACATATATCGGGGATGCTTACACGGGTGCATTTACTGCGACTCCAGGAGCAGGTGCTATCAGTTCACCCATCCCTTCGAAGACATCGAGGTCAAGCAAAATGCTCCACAGCTTCTCGAGACCGCCCTCCGGTCGAAAAGAAAACGCTGTATGATCGCCACCAGTTCAATGTCCGATCCCTATATGCACTGCGAAGAAAAGCTGGGACTTACGAGAAAATGCCTCGAGATAATATCGAAGTATGAATTCGGAGTATCTCCCCTGACCAAATCGGATCTGATCCTGAGGGACATGGATCTTCTTGATGAGATCAACCGGAAAGCCAAAACGGTCGTGCAGATGACACTTACGACCTATGACGATGATCTTTGCAGGATACTCGAGCCGGGCGTCTGCAATACCAAAAGACGCATCGAAGTTCTTGAAGAGTTCCAAAAGCGCGGCATTCCGACTGTAGTCTGGCTTACACCCATCTGCCCATACATTAACGATACTCCGGAGAACATCACATCAATCCTCGAAGAGTGTGCAAGAGTAGGCGTTAAAGGCGTGATCTGTTTTGACATGGGTCTTACCCTTCGCGACGGTGACAGGGAATACTACTACGCCGCGCTGGATAAGCATTTCCCCGGACTTAAGGAAAAATACATCGCACGCTATGGCAATGCATACGAGGTCCCTTCACCGCATTCAAGGGAACTTATGGATCTATTCGGAAGGATCTGTAAAAACCATGGTATGCTCTGCAGACCGGATGACTGCTTCAAATACATGGAAGAATTTCCCGATAAATATGAACAGATGAGTTTTTTCTAAGATGGATTTCAAACTTCACTCTGAATACAAACCAACAGGAGATCAGCCGCAGGCTATCGAGGAACTTGTCGAGGGCTTCAAAGCCGGAAATCAGTTCCAGACGCTTCTCGGCGCAACAGGCTCGGGTAAGACCTTTACCATGGCCAATGTTATCGCGCAGTTAAACAAGCCCACGCTGATCATTTCGCATAACAAGACCCTCGCAGGTCAGCTCTACGGCGAGATGAAGGAATTCTTTCCGGAAAATGCCGTTGAGTATTTTGTGTCCTACTACGATTACTACCAGCCCGAAGCTTATGTTCCCCAGTCGGATACATACATTGCAAAGGATTCTTCCATAAACGATGAGATCGATAAGCTAAGGCTTTCTGCGACCGCATCCCTCGCAGAGCGCAAGGATGTTATAGTTGTCGCATCGGTTTCGTGCATCTACGGTCTGGGTTCACCCGACGAATATAAGGGCATGATTCTTTCCCTCAGACCCGGTCAGAGTATCGACCGTGATGAAGTGGCGAAGACCATGATCGCGATGCAGTATGAGAGGAATGATCTGGAAAAGAAACCGGGCCTCTTCCGTATCAACGGCGATATTCTCGAATACTACCCTGCCCAGGGCGGAGATTATCTGATCAGGATCGAGTGGTTCGGAGATGAGATAGACAGGATCCTTGAAGTGGATCACGTTAATGCCAAGCCCGTGGCGCAGCTTGAACATATCGCTGTATTCCCGGCTTCTCACTATGTCGTAAGCCGTGATGCATTGTTAAAAGGATGCGATGCGATCGAAGAAGAATTAAAAGACAGGATCAAGTATTTCAAAGGTGAGGACCGTCTGATAGAGGCTCAGCGTATTTCCGAAAGAACCGGGTTTGACCTCGAGATGCTCAGAGAAACGGGCTTTTGTTCGGGTATTGAGAATTACTCCAGACACCTGAACAACCTGCCTGCGGGTGCACCGCCTCTTACTCTTATGGACTTCTTCCCGGATGATTTTTTGATCATCATAGATGAGTCCCATATGACGATCCCTCAGATACGTGCGATGTATGCGGGGGACAGATCCCGTAAGACCACCCTGGTTGATTATGGATTCAGACTTCCTTCGGCACTTGATAACAGACCGCTTAACTTTGAGGAATTTGAGTCCCATATAGATCAGATGCTCTTTGTTTCCGCGACCCCTTCGGACTACGAGGCTGAGCATGAACTTCTTCGCGCCCAGCAGGTCATCCGTCCCACCGGACTCCTTGATCCCGAGGTCAGCGTAAGACCTACTTTGGGACAGATCGATGATCTCATCACGGAGATCAAGAAGGAAGTTGCAAATAAGCATAAAGTCCTCGTCACGACTCTTACCAAGAAGATGGCGGAGGATCTTACGGACTATCTGAAGGAGGCTGACATCAGGGTCAACTACATGCACTCCGATATCAAGGCTCTCGAAAGAACCAAGATCATCCGCGATATGAGGACCGATGTATTTGATGTACTCGTAGGAATAAACCTGCTCAGAGAAGGTCTCGACATCCCCGAGATCACACTTGTTGCGATCATCGATGCGGATAAGGAAGGATTCCTCCGTTCGGAAACTTCACTCATCCAGACAATAGGACGAGCAGCGAGAAACTCCGAGGGTCACGTAATAATGTATGCGGATACAATAACCCGCTCAATGCAGGCTGCGATCGATGAGACGAACCGCAGACGTGAGATACAGATGGCGTATAATAAGGCTCACGGAATTACTCCCAAGACCATCGAAAAAGCAGTCCGCGACCTCATCAGTATTTCCAAGAAGGTCGAAGCGGATGATGTTAAGTGGAAGAAAGATCCCGAGTCCATGTCCAAGAAGGAACTTAAGGCTCTCATTCAGCAGACCGAGGCTGCAATGCGCAAGGCTGCTGCGGAACTCGACTTCGAAAGAGCTGCGATCCTTCGCGATGAACTGTTCGAACTCAAGACTAATTTAGGGTAGGGCCACGGGGACGTTTCAGTTTGGCCCACATTGAAAGGAATTTAAATGGCTGTTAAGATGCTGCCCAGGAACAAGATAGTTGTTCGCGGTGCTAAAGAAAATAACTTAAAAGATCTGTCGGTGGAGATCCCCCGAGATGCGCTTGTCGTAATGACAGGTGTCTCGGGTTCGGGAAAATCTTCGCTTGCATTTGATACGATCTACGCGGAAGGTCAGAGACGTTACATGGAGTCCCTCTCTTCTTATGCGAGGATGTTCCTCGGTCAGATGGAAAAGCCCGATGTCGAATCGATCGAAGGACTTTCCCCCGCAATTTCCATCGATCAGAAATCAACCAACAAGAATCCCAGGTCCACTGTGGGAACTGTAACCGAGATCTATGACTACTTCAGACTTCTCTATGCAAGAGTCGGTATCCCCCACTGCCCCGAGTGCGGAAGAGTGATCGAGCGTCAGACTGTAGATCAGATCGTTGACCGTATCATGGAACTTCCGGAAGGAACCAAGATCATGCTCATGGCCCCCGTTGTCAGAGGCAGAAAAGGAAGACATGAGAAGGTTATAGAATCTGCGAGAAAGTCCGGCTACGGAAGAGTAAGGGTCGACGGGATCATGTACGACCTTACCGAGGATATTTCACTTGAGAAAAACGATAAGCACAACATCGATATCGTAGTTGACAGACTTGTCATAAAAGACGGAATTCAGAGAAGACTCACCGACTCATCGGAAAACGTACTCCGCATTGCTGACGGACTTCTTAACGTTGATGTTGTCGGTGGTGAAACACTTTCTTTCAGTACTTCCTATGCATGTCCTTATTGCGGAGTCAGCATATCGGAAGTCGAGCCCAGAAGCTTTTCCTTTAACAATCCGTTCGGTGCCTGCCCGGTATGTGCGGGTCTCGGATATAAGATGGAATTTGACGCAGAGCTTATGATCCCCGATACTTCCGTTTCAATCAATGACGGTGCGATCATTGTAACAGGCTGGCAGTCCTGCAATCAGGAAGGCAGCTTTACCAATGCGCTTCTTCAGGCACTTTGCAAGAAATTCAAATTTGACCTGGATACACCTTTTGAAGATTATCCGGATAAGATCAAAGATATTCTTTTGAACGGAACGGACGTGAGCGTTGATGTACATTATGTGGGCCAGAGAGGTTCGGGTGTGTATCCCACTGTTTTCGAAGGCCTTGTCAAAAACGTTGAGCGCAGATACAGGGAGACATTCTCCGAATCCATGAAGGCAGAGTATGAAGCGTTCATGAGAATCACTCCCTGCTCGGAGTGCGGAGGCAAGAGACTTAAGAAGGAATCCCTTGCTGTTACCGTCGGAGATAAGAACATCTATGAGATGACAACTCTTTCGATCCTTGATCTTAAGTCATTTCTTGAAGGTCTTAACCTTACCAGGCAGCAGGCGATAATCGGTGAGAGAATCTTAAAAGAGATCAAGAACCGCGTGGGATTTCTCGTTGATGTGGGACTTGATTATCTGTCACTTTCCAGAGCGACGGCCACTCTATCCGGAGGCGAGGCACAGCGTATCAGACTTGCAACACAGATCGGGTCAGGACTTGTGGGTGTATGTTACATTCTCGATGAGCCCAGTATCGGACTTCATCAGAGAGATAACGATAAACTCCTTGCAACTCTCAAGCATTTAAGAGACCTGGGAAATACTCTTCTTGTTGTCGAGCATGATGAGGACACCATGCTTGCTGCGGATTACATCGTGGACATCGGCCCCGGTGCGGGATCTCACGGCGGTGAGGTTGTTGCGGTAGGAACCGCAGAGGAGATCATGAAGGTTCCCGAGTCCGTAACAGGACAGTACCTGTCGGGTAAGCTGGCCATTCCGGTTCCCGAAGTGCGCAGAAAGCCTGCGGGCTGGATAACAGTTAAGGGTGCTGCGGAAAACAACCTTAAGAATATCGATGTAAAGATCCCTCTCGGAGTATTTACCTGTGTTACCGGTGTTTCGGGTTCCGGTAAATCTTCTCTTGTTAATGAGATCCTTCATAAATATCTAGCGAGGAAGCTTAACCGTGCACATACCATTCCGGGAAAGTGCAAGGGAATCACGGGAATAGATAAGCTGGACAAGGTCATCTGCATCGACCAGAGCCCCATCGGAAGAACTCCCAGATCGAATCCCGCAACCTATACCGGAGTATTCGATATGATAAGAGACCTCTTCGCATCCACGGAAGATGCCAGAAGCATGGGATATTCAAAGGGAAGATTTTCCTTTAACGTAAAAGGAGGACGCTGCGAAGCCTGCTCCGGTGACGGTATCATCAAGATCGAGATGCACTTCCTGCCTGATGTTTATGTGCCCTGCGAAGTCTGCGGAGGTAAGCGTTACAACAGGGAAACTCTTGAGGTCAAATACAAAGGAAAGAGTATTTTCGATGTTCTTGATATGAGAGTCGAGGAGGCACTTAAGTTCTTCGAGAACATTCCTTCCATCAGAAACAAGATTCAGACTCTTTACGATGTGGGTCTCGGTTATATCAAGCTGGGACAGCCTTCCACGGAACTTTCCGGCGGTGAGGCTCAGCGTATCAAACTGGCAACCGAGCTTTCAAAGCGTGCAACGGGTAAAACCATTTACATTCTGGATGAGCCTACAACCGGTCTTCATTTTGCGGATGTTCACAAGCTTGTTGAGATCCTTGCAAGACTGTCCGACGGCGGAAACACCGTTGTAGTCATCGAGCACAATCTGGATGTCATCAAGTGTGCGGATTACATAATCGATATGGGACCCGAGGGCGGCGACAGAGGCGGTACTGTCATCGCTGAGGGAACACCGGAGGAGATCGTGAAGGTCAAGGCCTCATACACCGGCAAATACGTTAAGCAGATGCTTGACAGAGCTAAGGAAAGAGAGAAGGCTCTCGCAAAAGCACCCGCGAAGAAAACTGCAGCTAAGACTTCTGCCGGAAAAACCGGCCGTAAGAAAAAGACGGAAGATTAAATATGACATTCGAACTTCTTGTCTCATGTGTCCGGAAAGATGCACATGAGCTTGCGGAAAAAATGAATATAGCATCGGATGCGGTTATCGTATCACAGCTTGAGGAGACGGAATCTGACGAATTCTTTGATCTTGGCAAAAACAGGGTTCTGTCCATCAAATCCCAGACTCGCGGGGTTGGGCTAAACCGGAATATCTGCATCGATCATTCAAACGCCGATATCATTCTTTTTGCGGACGAGGATATCGTATACGACGAGGGATATGAGGCGAAGGTTTTAAAGGAATTCGAAGATCACCCGAATGCGGATGCGATTTTTTTCAACGTAAGGGTGTGCGAGACCAGAAGAACCTACTGGAATGAGGACTACAAGTGGGTCAAGTGGTACAACAGCGGAAGATATCCCGCCTACAGCATTGCTGTTAAGGCATCGAAGCTGAAGGCAGCAGGCGTTAAGTACAGTCTTTTGTTCGGAGGCGGTGCCAAGTACTCAAACGGTGAGGATTCTCTGTTCATAAATGATATGAGAAAAGCCGGTTTTAAGATGCTTGCTTCACCCGTTGTTCTGGGTGAGGAAGTTCCCAGACCCTCCACATGGTTTAACGGGTATAACGACAAGCTCTTTTATGACAGAGGAGTTTTGTATCATTTCTTATATGGAAAGTGGGCAAAGCTTTGGGGATTTCGCTGGGTATACAAGATGAGACCCGAGTATGAGAAGGATTACCCCTATAAGAAAGCGAAGAAGGTATTGTTCCGGGGAATTAAAGATGCAGCTTCCGGGAAGCTGTGATGACAGAGTGATGCGTTCACAATGTCATCTTGTTGAATATACGGTTTTGTGTTAGAATCGTGTAGCAATTTAACAAAGAAGGGTATGTGGTGCCGACGAGGTCTTACGACCTCTGACGTTAAAAGGGAAACAGGTTTAAGGCCTGTGCGAACTCGTCACCGTATATACCGAGCAGACTTTCGCATAAGTCACTGGGAAACCGGGAAGGCAGAAAGCTGCGTGAGCGTATTCTTTTCACAGATGCGTTCGAAGGTATGAGCCGGGAAACCTGCCATGTATAACGATACAGGATTTATGTCCGGATCACGAGTAATTGATCGTATCACATAAGCAGGGTTCATGCCCTGCGCTTTGTGTGCGCCCTTTACTCATCCTGTCCGGGATGAGTTTTTTATTTTCCTTCTTTGTATAGATTAGGAGGAGTAATAAAAATGAAAAAGAAATTGTTGTCACTTGTTTTGGCAGCATCAATGACTGCCATGATGCTTGCAGGATGCGGAAATACAGCTCCCGCAGAAGAGCCTGCCGCTGAAGAGACGCCTGCATCCGAAGAGCCCGCAGAACCCGCTGAGCCCGAAGAGGAGCCCCCTGTTCTCAGCGACGAAGAGCTTGCACAGGAAGTTGCAGATCTTATTGATGCGATCTATGTTCAGGAGTGGACCGAGGAGACCGATGAGCTCTGTGCTCAGGCTAAGGCTGCATGGGATGCTCTTACCGATGCACAGAAG
The DNA here is from genome assembly GCA_018056425.1 of Lachnospiraceae bacterium. GTDB lineage: Bacteria > Bacillota > Clostridia > Lachnospirales > Lachnospiraceae > AC2028. The sequence goes on along the minus strand of JAGPFR010000003.1, from coordinate 55,293 downwards.
GAACTTGTAGAAGGCGAATTTGCAGATCCCGATTATTTCGGAAGAGATACAGGCGATGCTTCCAAGGATGATCCCCTGAATGCGGACGAAATCGGAGAAAATGAGATCCTTGTCGTATCTTTCGGAACTTCATTTAATGAAAGCCGCGCGAATGATATCGCAGGAATTGAGAGAGCTATTGCCGATGCAAATCCCGACTGGTCGGTCAGAAGAGCATTTACCGCTCAGATCATTATCAATCATATCCTTGCAAGAGACGGCGAGAAGATCGATAACGTTCAACAGGCTCTTCAGAGAGCAGTTGATAACGGCGTTAAGAATCTTGTAATCCAGCCCACTCATCTGATGCACGGAGCAGAGTATGACGAGCTCATGGAGGCTGTTGAAGAGTACAAGGATAATTTTGAGACAGTATCCGTAGCAGAGCCCCTTCTCGGAGAAGTAGGAAATGATGCTACTGTCATCAATGATGACAAGAAAGCAGTTGCCGAAGCAGTAGTTGCGGAAAGTGTAGAGGCTGCAGGATACGACAGTCTTGATGCAGCTGCTGAAGAAGGCGTTGCATTTGTATTCATGGGTCACGGAACCGCACACACCGCAAAAGTTTCTTACAGCCAAATGGCTACACAGATGGCTGATCTCGGATATGACAACGTATTCATCGGAACCGTAGAGGGTGAGCCTGAAGAGACCGCTTGCGAGAATATCCTCGAGGCGGTTCATGAAGCAGGTTATACCAAAGTTATTCTTCGCCCCCTTATGGTAGTTGCGGGAGATCATGCAAACAATGATATGGCAGGGGATGAAGAGGATTCCTGGAAGAGTATGTTCGAAGCTTCCGGATATTTCGAAACCATCGATTGCCAGTTAGCAGGACTCGGAAGAATAGACGCTGTTAAGGAGCTTTATGTAGCACATACCGCAGAAGCTCTTTCAGGTATTGAGGTTTCCACCGCTTCACTTGAAGACGGAGAGTATGAAGTTATCTTCACCACCGACAGCACCATGTTCCGTATCAATGAGGAGTATGATGACAAGGCTACACTTACCGTTAAGGATGGTGTTATGACCGTACACATTACTCTGGGATCAGCCAATATCGTAAATCTTTATCCCGGACTTGCAGAGGATGCTCAGAAGGACGGAGCGGTTTTATTACAGCCCACAGAGGATGAGGTTACATACAGTGACGGACTGACTGAGACCGTAAACGGATTTGATGTTCCTGTTCCTTATCTTGACAGGGAATTTGATCTTGCCCTGATCGGAACCAAGGGAGTCTGGTATGATCACAAGGTCAGCGTATCGCTTGCAGATTAATATATGAAACTGAAGAAAAAAATACAGAATAACATATCTATACTTTTTTCATTAGTGGTATTACTAAGCGTAACCTCCTGCACTTCGCAGGGGGTTACCTTTGTTAATCAGACGAATGAAGAAGAGTCTTTTGCGACGGTAAAAGAAACTTATCTGATCGATATCGGCTTCGAAGGAGGCACCGGAAAAGCGTATATCGAGTCTCCTGTTGAGGTCTCATCCGTGGATGGAGATCTTACTGCGGTCTTTGTATGGAACAGTGTCAATTACGATTACATGATCGTAGGAGGCGTAAGATACGATAATGAAAATCCCGGAGGACCTTCTACTTTTACGGTAAGTATCGATAATATCACAGAGCCTCTTACGGTTATCGGTGATACTGTTGCCATGAGCACTCCTCATGAGATTGAGTATACGGTTGTCTGGGGTGAGACGACAGTAACATCGAGCGAGGTTTATGACAATTCTGTCGTTTCCGAAAATGAGATTTTTGAAGCTCTTGAAAAAGCAGGTCTTTCGAAAACGGGAGAGATGATCCCTGAGTATGCAGTCGGTTACAGGGTTACAAGATTCGGGGATTATTCGGTGATCTCGATCGATAATTCGGGAGAGTATCTGCTGGTTCCGGAAGGCGAAAGCGTTCCGGATGGATTGCCCGAGGGCGTTTGTGTTCTTTATAAACCGCTTGACAGTGTATATCTGGTGAGTTCTTCCGCAATGGATCTTGTGGTTACCTGCGGTGCTCTTGACCGCATCACGCTTTCCGGAACCAAGGAAAGTGACTGTTATGTGGAAGAAGCTGCGCAGGCCATGGCTGCAGGAGATATTCTCTATGCGGGTAAATATCGGGCACCGGATTATGAGCTTCTGTTGAATACGGGATGCGATCTTGCCGTAGAAAATACCATGATCTACCACAATCCCGCGGTTATAGAGAAACTTAATGAGCTCGGAATACCTGTTCTTATCGAAACATCAAGCTATGAAAAGGATCCTTTGGGAAGACTTGAATGGATCAGGCTCTACGGTATTCTTTTCGATAAGGAAGAGGAAGCTGATGCTTACTTTAACGCCCAGCTCGAAGCTCTTGATGAAATCCTGAGAGAAAGGCCGGACACCGGAATGAAAGTCGCCTTTTTTCATGTCACGTCAAACGGCATGATCAACGTGCGCAAGGACGGTGATTATATCACGAGCATGATCGGAATCGCCGGCGGACATTATGTTCCTGAAAATTCAGGGGACGGCGGGGACGCACTCTCGACCATGAACATGCAGGCGGAGGATTTCTATGCAGGGGCGAAGGATGCGGACATTTTGATATATAATTCAACTATCGGAGGAGAGATAACTTCCATAGATGAGCTGATCGAGCTCAATCCCCTTTTTGCGGATTTTAAAGCGGTTAAGGAAGGCAGGGTTTACTGCACCGAGCGTAACCTTTTCCAGCAGACCACGGGAATGGCGGATTTCATCATGGACCTCAACGACATTTTCAGTGGGGTAGAGAGGGATTATACTTATATAAACAGGCTGTACTGAGCGATGGCCCGGCGACTCGGCACTTCGGAAGAGACGTGTGCTGCGGAAGAATCCGGTGGCTAAAAAATGCCGGAAATGGGGCGTTCTATTAGCCCCCTCAGAAGCCAAAAGAGCTCCCGGCGGGGAAACGGGCTAATAAGAGTAGGAAATGGGGCGTTCTATTAGCCTCCTCAGAAGCCAAAAGAGCTCCCGACAGGGGAAACGGGCTAATAAAAGCAGGAAATGGGGCGTTCTATTAGCCCCCTCAGAAGCCAAAAGAGCTTCCGGCAGGCGAAATGGGCTAAAAAAAACCGGAAATGGGACAATTTATTAGCCCGCACCTTAAGACAGGGTTCAAAAGATGAGCAGAAAAAGAGGCGTACTATTTTTCACAATATGCATATTGCTGGCGGCGGGGCTGCTTGCGATGAACATCCTGCTCGGAAGCACGCATGTCACCGCACGGGAGATCATGGATGTCTTTGCGGGCAGGGCGGATGAAACTACCGCAGCGATCATCATGAACATCAGGCTTCCGAGGGCAGTGGCGGCACTTGTACTGGGCGGGGCCCTGGCTCTGTCGGGGTATCTCTTGCAGACATTCTTTGCAAATCCGATAGTCGGACCTTACGTGCTGGGCATTTCTTCCGGTGCTAAGCTCTTCGTTGCACTTATGCTGATCTACGTATTGTACAGTGGAAATTACATCGGCCTTGCCGGAATGGTGGTCTCCGCATTTATCGGTTCGCTTATTGTAATGGCATTTGTGCTTGCAATCTCGCAGAAGGTTAGGAGCATGGGCATACTTGTTGTATGCGGGATCATGATCGGATACATCTGCTCTGCGATCACTGATTTCGTTGTAACCTTTGCGGATGATTCGAATATCGTAAATCTCCATAACTGGTCGATGGGAAGTTTATCCGGAATAAACTGGTCAGAGATCAGTGTATTTACCGTAGTAATACTATTCTGCCTTTTCATCTCACTTACGATCGTTAAGCCGATGAACGCATACAGGCTCGGGGAAAACTACGCGAGAAATGCCGGTGTAAATATCAGAATGCTGCGCATTGTTTTGATACTTGTATCAAGCCTGCTTGCAGCATGTGTTACAGCGTTTGCGGGTCCCATATCATTCGTCGGGATTGCGGTTCCTCATCTGGTAAGATCGTCCCTCAAAACAGACCGCGCGGAAATCGTAATTCCGGCATCCTTCATAGGCGGATCGATCGTAACGCTCTTAAGTGATGCGATCGCAAGAACCCTGTTTGCACCAACTGAAGTAAGTATAAGTTCGGTGACGGCAGTTCTGCTCGTGCCCGTTGTCATATATGTAATGTTGAAAAGAAAAAAGGATCACTGAAATGCCCGAAGAATCAGGAATAAAAACCAAACATTTAAATATCGGCTATGAAAGTGATCTGATCTCGGATATCTGCATTGAAGCACGACCCGGTAAGATCGTTACTCTGATCGGACCAAACGGCTCCGGAAAAACAACGCTTCTTAAGACTCTGACCGGTGAACTTAAAAGCCGCGGCGGAGTGATTATCCTCGCAGGCAGGGATAAATCTGAGATGCCTGCGTATGATATCGCAAAGACCATGTCCATGGTCATGACGGAGAAAATAAAACCGGAGCTCATGACCTGCAGGGAAGTTGTCGAAGTCGGAAGATATCCATATACCGGAAAACTCGGAATTTTATCATCAGAAGATAAAGCTAAGGTTCTTGATGCGATGGAGCAGACAGATACTGTAGAACTTGCAGACTTATATTTTGCTCAGCTCAGCGACGGACAAAAGCAGCGCGTGCTCCTTGCCAAGGCAATCTGTCAGGAACCGGACGTCCTTATCCTTGATGAGCCCACATCCTATCTGGATATCAGATATAAGATAGATCTGTTGAATAAGATATGCGGCATCGCAAAAGAAAAAAACATTGCAGTCCTTATGTCACTACACGAACTCGATATCGCAAGGAAGGTATCGGATATTGTTGTTGCAGTAGGAGAAGGAAAGATCCTTAAGATCGGAACTCCTCATGAAGTATGTACCGAAAGCTTTATAAGGAAGTTATATAAGATCGAGGGCGTTAAGTCGGATCTTCTCGGTGATCAGTATTGGGAAAACGGATCCGGGTCCGAAGAGGTGAATAAGTCTTCTGATGCTTCGACCCTGTCACCTGATCCGGAGCATTCTTCCCGCAAGGCAAAAGTCATCATGATCCAGGGCACGATGTCGAATGCCGGAAAAAGTCTTATTGCCGCGGGACTTTGCAGGATCTTTGCAAATGACGGTTATAAAGTGTCTCCTTTCAAGTCGCAGAACATGGCACTCAATTCATATATCACGGATGAAGGCCTTGAGATGGGAAGGGCGCAGGTTGTTCAGGCGGAGTGTGCTAAGGTCCGTCCGCTTGCAGAGATGAATCCGATCCTGCTTAAGCCCACATCCGCAATGGGTTCTCAGGTTATCGTAAACGGTAAGGTGGTCGGCAATATGAAGGCGATGGATTACTTCCGGCATAAGAAGGACTATATTCCCGAGATCATGAAGGCATACGATACCCTTGCGGAAAATAATGACATCATTGTCGTTGAGGGTGCGGGTTCTCCTGTTGAACTCAATCTTAAAGAAGGCGATATCGTAAACATGGGACTTGCCGGGATGATAGATGCACCGGTTCTTCTCGTAGGTGATATCGACAGGGGAGGAATCTTCCCGCAGCTGCTCGGAACACTGGACCTTCTTACTTCCGAAGAAAGAAAACGCGTAAAGGGTCTTATAGTAAATAAATTCAGAGGCGACGGAAAGCTGTTCGAAAGTGGAATAAATATCCTTGAGGATAAAGGAAGAACGAAGGTTGTCGGAGTGGTTCCCTACATGGATCTTAAGATAGATGATGAGGATTCGCTTTCCGAAAGATTCCTTAATAAGAAGCCCGGAAAGTTTGATGTTGCTGTCATAAAGCTTAAGGCTATCTCAAACTTCACGGATCTGGATACCTTCGACCAGATTGAGGATGCATCTGTAAGGTATGTTGATGCTCCTTCGGAAATGGGTGACCCGGATATACTGATCATTCCCGGATCCAAGAATACCATCGGAGACCTCAGGGAACTTAAGAGATCGGGCCTGTATGATAATATTATTAAGAAGGCAAAAGAAGGCACGGTAGTCATCGGAATCTGCGGCGGGTATCAGATGCTCGGAGAGAGCGTTGAAGATCCCGAATGCTCCGAGGAAGGCGGAAGTGAAACCGGACTGGGACTACTTCCTGTCAGGACCGTGATCGGAAGTGAGAAGATCAGAACTGTTTACAGCGGAAGAGTTGTAAATGCAACCGGTGTCCTTGACACGCTCAAAGACTCGCCCGTAACCGGATATGAGATCCATATGGGAGAAACCGTTCCGAGCACGGATCTTACCGAGTTTACTTCCGGCAAAACAGGATACTGTCTTGGTAATGTCTACGGAACTTATGTGCACGGATTCTTCGATAAAAAAGAAATCCTCAGCGGAGTTGCCTCGGCAGTTTCAAAATCCCGCGGAAAGAGCATTAACACAGGATCTGTTGAAGATTATAAGGACCGCAGGGAAGTCGTCTACGATAAGCTTGCGGAGAATCTGAGAAACAGCCTCGATATGGATTATATCTACAAGGTACTTGGAATAAACAGATGACTAAGGAAAAGCTGCTCTCTGTCAAGATAGAGAAGCCTGATGAAAATATAAAACTTCTTGCAAAGAAAAAATGGGATGCTCTTGCAAAGCCCATTGACGGACTCGGCACGTTTGAAGATGCCGTTTGCAGGATCGCTGCGATAAAAGGAAGCACTGATTTTAACCTTTCGAAAAAAGGACTGATCATCATGTGTGCGGATAACGGAATTGTCAGTGAGGGTGTATCCCAGACAGGCAAGGAAGTTACTTACGAAGTGGCTGCGCTTATGGGCAGGAAGAAAAGCTCTGTCGGCATCATGCTTAAGGATTATCCGGCAGAAGTAATGACTGTTGATATAGGAATAGACTCTGATGATACTCCCGAAGGCGCCCGCGATAAGAAAGTCGCGAGAGGAACAAGAAATTTCCTGCACGAGCCTGCGATGAATTCCGAAGAAGCCATAAAAGCTATCGAAGCAGGAACAGACTGCGTAAAGGAATTTAAAGATAAAGGAATCTCGATCATCGCAACCGGTGAGATGGGGATCGGAAATACCACTACATCATCTGCACTTTTGAGTATCCTCACAGGACTTGACGTAAAGCAGTGCACGGGAAGAGGCGCGGGTCTTTCGGACGAAGGACTTGCACGTAAAGTTGAAGTAATAACCGAAGCCCTTGAATATCATTTCCCGGATGGACTAACCGATGCTTTCGATGCACTTTGCAAAGTCGGAGGACTTGATATTGCGGGTCTTACCGGTGTTTTTATCGGAGGCGCAATTTATAAGGTGCCTGTTGTAATCGACGGATTTATCAGCATGGTCTCGGCACTTATCGCAGATCGCCTTTTACCCGGATGCAGGGATTACATGATTGCATCCCATCTGGGAAAAGAAATCGGAATGAAGGTTCTTTCGAAAGAACTTAACTTACATCCCGTGATATACGCAAATCTTGCACTCGGTGAAGGAAGCGGAGCGGTTATGATGTTTCCTCTTCTTGATATGGCAATGTCGATGTATATGAGCGGAACTTATTTTTCCGATACTCCGATAAAGGAGTACGAAAGGTTTGATGATAAATGATCACGCTTGTAGTGGGGAAATCAAATAGCGGAAAATCTGCGCTTGCCGAGAAACTTGCTCTCGAAACGGGTGATGAAAAAGTATATTACCTTGCCACGATGAACGTAATGGACGATGCGGGCAGGGAGCGCGTTATCAAACACAGGAAGCAAAGAGAAGGTAAGGGATTTATCACAATAGAAAAGCAGCGAGGCATTGCAGGAATACTTGATGATAAAAATGATGCGTGCCTATCGACGGTACTTCTTGAGTGCGTTGCAAATCTTGTTGCCAATTACATCTTTGATGATCAGTGTAAAGATGCGAACCCCAAATCCGTAGCGGCGAAGGTTTCTGCGGAAATAAAAGAACTGTCGGAGAAAGTACACAACCTTATCATCGTCACTGATGAGTATGATAAAGACGGCGACGGGTATGACGATTCTACACGTAATTATGTGAAGACGCTTAGCAGAACCAATGAACTGATCAGGGACTACTGCGACAGGGTTTACGATCTGCTTTCTAAAAACGAAGGGAATTAATTTGAAGATTTTCAGAAGGATAGCAATTTCATTTACGCTTTATTCAAGGATCCCGATGCCGAGATTTGAATGGAAGGAAGATGACATGTCTTCCAGTCTTGATTTCTTCCCTCTTGTCGGTGCGGTTATCGGCGCGCTTATCTGTCTTGTAAACATCGGTCCTTTAAGCACACATATTAATCCCTTCGTAAGGGCGATCGTTTCGGTACTTATCCCAATCCTTGTTACGGGCGGATTTCATTTGGACGGATTTATGGATACCGCGGATGCACTTAATTCATACGGAGAACCTGCGAAGAAACTTGAGATCTTAAAAGATCCTCACATCGGCGCATTCTCGGTTATCTCACTTGTTAAGCTTATCCTGACCGCACTTGCATCATCTGCTTTTATCCTAAGCTTCGATGCACTTTCCAAAGAAAGCGTGATCGTGATCGCACTGATCTTTGTGGTAAGCAGATGCATATCGGGGCTTACTTCTCTCTTTTTAAAGAAAGCGAAGAAAAGCGGAATGCTTTCAAAGGAAACCGGTAACAGAAAAAAGAGCAGTGTCGTACTCCTGTGTCTGCAGCTTGTTATCTCGGCTGCAGCGATGCTGATCCTTGATCCGATAACGGCTCTTCCCGCACTTGTATTCTTTGCAGGATATACTCTTTATTACAAATATAAAACGAAAAAAGAATTCGGAGGAGTTACGGGTGATACCGCCGGCATGCTTGTCAGCGTATCAGAAACCGGTGCGGTTCTTGCGACTGCGGTCATGTATTTGATTTTGAGGTTACTTTGATGGCAAATAAAAAAGTCTATCTGATAAGACACGGCGTGACGATCGGAAATATCGAAAAGAGATATATAGGCCTCCGGACCGATCAGCCTTTATGCGAAGAAGGAATAAGAGCTGCCCGGGAATTAAGATCGCGGATTCCGGCTTCTTTTTACAGACAGATAAAAAAGGTTTACAGCGGCCCAATGTTAAGAGCAAGGGAGACTGCACGGATCCTTTTTGATGACAGAGATATCACTGTGATCGATGAATTGACCGAAACTGACTTCGGATATTTCGAGGGCAAGAACTACGCAGATCTGAACGGGGATGCGGTCTATCAGAAGTGGATCGATTCAAACGGTGAAGATCCGATTCCGGGTGCGGAGAAAAGAGAAGATCTTATAGCAAGATCTCTGGAAGGACTTAAGAAAGCACTCGGTGACATGAGGACGGATGATTGTATTGCGATAGTTTGTCACGGCGGAAATATCATGGGGATCTTAAGTCACCTGACCGGTGAAAACTATTTTCACTTTATGACTAAGAACCTGGATTGCTGGGTAATGGATCTGGAGACCGATGGTAAGAATATTGTTGCAACTGCATATGATCGCGTTGATCTGCGGAATTTTACTTGATCAGATAGTCGGCGATCCGCATTTTATGCCCCATCCCATAAGAGCAATCGGAAAGCTCATAATGATCCTTGAGAAGAAGCTTCTCGGTGAGACGAATGGCGCTTCGGTCAGAAATCCCGGCAGGGAGAAAAGACGCGGAATTCTTCTGTGGTTTATCGTGATCTTAACCACTGTTTTCATAACTGCGCTTATAGTTGCAGGTTCGTATTTGATAAATAAGTATCTCGGAGTTGTTATAGAGAGTATCCTTACATGCTACATTCTTGCCGCAAGAAGCCTATGCAGAGAGAGCATGGCTGTTTCGAAGGAGCTTAAAAAAGGAGATATTGCGGGAGCCAGATACAAGCTTTCGATGATAGTAGGAAGAGATACCGCAGAGCTTTCGGAAGAGGAGATCGCAAAAGCTGCGGTCGAGACCGTTTCGGAAAATACATCGGACGGAGTTATAGCGCCTCTCATCTATACAGCGATCGGTGGGCCGGTTCTCGGATTCTTGTACAAAGCAGTCAATACGATGGATTCTATGCTCGGATATAAGAATGAGAGGTTTAAGGATTTCGGTTTCATGGCTGCTAAGGCTGATGATGTATTTAATTTCATTCCTTCCAGGATAAGCGCCCTTTTTATGATAGCGGGAGCGTTTTTGCTGAGACTGTTCAGTAAGAAATATGATCCGAAAAATGCGGCAAAGATCTGGAAGAGGGACAGACTTAATCACAAGTCCCCAAATTCCGCTCAGACGGAAAGCGTATGTGCCGGAGCGCTCGGGCTGAAACTCGGCGGTCCTCATTTGTACGGAGGCGTGATGGTCGACAAACCGTTTATCGGGGATGAGGTCAGAAAAGCCGAAACACAGGATGTAAAAAGATCCAATAATCTTATGTTTATGACGGAAGGCATAACCGTTTTGACTGTACTTGTAATTATGGCAGCAGTGAATTTATTAGTGAGGGTTTGATGAGTCACGGCGGAGATATATACAGAAATAAAGTAAATATAGATTTTTCCGTTAATCTGAATCCCCTGGGAATCCGTGATGAAATGAAGACTGCACTCATGCATTCACTGGACAGATGTGAAGAATACCCGGATCAGGATCAAAGGATCATCAGGGAAAAGATAGCAACAGAAGAAGGCCTCGATTACGGAAATGTTCTTGCGGGAGCAGGTGCTTCTGAGCTTATTCCTGCGATCATCAGAAGCATTCATCCGGACAATGCTCTTATTTTTGCTCCGTCATATACTGGATACGGAAGAGCGCTGGACGGAGCCGGCGTTGATATCTGCTATCACAATACTTTAAAAGAATCGGACTTTGATCTTACTATGGAGGATCTTTCTTCCATCACATATAAAACAGGACTTGTTTTCCTGTGCAATCCTATTAATCCTACGGGAAAAAATATCAAAGCTGACGTGCTTGAAGAAGCGATAAGAAAAGCTGATTCAGCAGGAGCGAGGGTGCTCCTTGATGAAAGTTTTTATCTGATGTCCGAAAGATGCAGGAATTCCTACAGATCTCAAAGCATCGACCTTATTAAAAAATACGACAATTTATATATCATCAGATCATTCACCAAGCTGTTTAATGTTCCGGGAATAAGAGCGGGGGTTGTCTTTGCATCGCACGAAGCGATAAAAGAAATTGCAGCGCAGCTCCCCGAATGGAATCTTCCCGTAACAAGTGAAGCTGCCATAAAGGCAGGATATGATCTTCTGAAAGACAGAAAGTTTCTGAGAGATACACTGGATGCCATAAAAGATGGAAGGGACTATCTTACCGGAAGCCTGAAGGCGTTGGGGCTCAGGGTTTATGACAGTGATACTTCCTTTGTTTTATTTGAAGGTCCCTCGGGACTGGATGAAAAACTTCTTGATAAGGGGATCCTTATAAGGGAGTGCAGTGATTACGAGGGACTGGGCGAAGGCTTCTACCGGATAGCCGTAAGAAATGAAAACGACAACAAGGAATTGATAGAAAGAATCGGAGAAAACATTGTTTGAGAAATTAGCTCCCGCGGAAATTGAAAAAAGAAGTTTTGAGATAATCACAAGTGAGCTCGAGGAAAAGGGCATTGTCCTTGATCCCGTTAATGAACCTGTTATCAAACGCTGTATTCATACATCCGCGGATTTTGAATATGCCAGGACGCTTTCTTTTTCCGAAGGTGCCGTGGAGAAGATGAAGGAACTTATCCGGGGCGGTGCTTATATCGTGACCGATACGAACATGGCACTTGCAGGGATCAATAAGAAGAAGCTTGCAACATTTGGAGGCGAAGCTCTTTGCTATATGGCTGATGAAGAGGTTGCAGCCGAGGCTAAGGACAGAGGCGTTACCAGGGCTGCGGTTTCGATGGAGAAAGCTGCAAGACTTGACAGAGATGTCATATTTGCAATAGGAAATGCACCGACTGCACTTATCAGACTTCATGAGATGATGGAAGATGGGATTTATACTCCGAAGTTTGTTATCGGTGTTCCCGTCGGATTTGTAAACGTCGTCGCCTCAAAGGAGCTTTTCCTTGATTCGGATGTCCCGTACATCATCAACAGGGGAAGAAAAGGCGGAAGCAATATCTCGGCTGCCATATGCAATGCCGTTTTGTATAACATGTAAAGGATAATAATGAGAAAAGGCTTTACGACCGGAAGCTGCGCAGCCGCTGCATCAAAAGCTGCAGCATGGATGCTTTTATCCGGGAGCGAGAAAAACAAAATAGAGATAACAACTCCTGCCGGCATCGTGTATAAGCCTGACATTGAAGATATCACGAGAACCGCCTCCTTCGTAAAATGCGCCGTCAGAAAAGATTCCGGGGATGATCCCGATATCACAAACGGAATGCGGGTGTATGCGAAGGTTTCCTATGCACCTGATGCTGATGAGAGAGTGATCATCACAGGCGGTGAAGGCGTCGGAACCGTAACCCGTCCCGGACTTGATCAGAGCGTCGGAAATGCCGCGATCAATTCGGTACCTCGTAAGATGATCACGGAAGAAGTGCTTCAGGTTGCCGGTGTATTCGATCATGAAGGCAGTTTGAAAGTTGAGATCTCCGTTCCGGGAGGTGAAGAGATTGCACTTAAGACCTTTAATCCCAGACTCGGGATTGAAGGCGGAATATCCATCATCGGAACTACGGGGATTGTTGAGCCTATGAGCACCAGAGCCCTTCTTGATACGATCAAAGTCGAGCTGAACCAGCTGAAGGAAATGGGTGCAACGGTTGCTGTAATATCACCCGGAAATTACGGTCTTGATTTCATGAGGGATACTTATGATTTTGATCTCGATCGTGCGGTAAAGTGTTCAAACTTTATCGGCGATACGATCGATATGGCGGCGGAACTGGGATTTGAGAAGATGCTCCTGTGCGGTCACATCGGAAAACTGGTTAAGGTATCCGGCGGAATCATGAACACGCATTCCAAAGAAGGCGACTGCAGAATGGAACTCATGGCCGCAGCGGCCGCAAGGTGCGGTGCGGATAATGCTGTTATCAACAAGATCCTCGACTGTGTTGCAACCGAGGAAGCAATTGAAATCCTTGTTAAGGAAAACATCAAGGATAAATGTTTTGAATATATCACCGATAAGATTTCTTTTTATCTGAATAAGAGAAGCGCAGGCAGGATGAAGGTTGAGTGCATGGTTTATGCAAATGCATACGGTCTTCTCGGAAAAACCGAAAATGCCGAAAGCTTTATCGAAGAAGCAAAGAAAGAGACTGTCATATGATCAATTTTGTCGGAGCAGGTCCCGGTGCAACGGATCTTATAACCGTTCGCGGATTGAAGCTTATTGAAAATGCAGACGTCATCATCTATGCGGGAAGCCTGGTTAATCCCGCACTGCTTGATAATGCCAAAGAAGGCGCGGAAATTTTCGACAGCTCGAAAATGACTCTAGAGGAAGTTCTTGATGTAATGATACCTGCGGCCGAGGCAGGTAAAGAAGTTGTGAGACTTCATACCGGCGATGCGAGCATATACGGAGCGATCCGTGAGCAGATGGATGAACTTGATAAGAAGGGAATAACCTACGCGACCTGCCCCGGTGTAAGTGCAGCATTCGGTGCGGCATCATCCCTTAATCTTGAGTACACTCTTCCGGGAATCTCGCAGACTCTGATCATCACCAGAATGGAAGGTAAAACCGCGGTTCCCGAAAAAGAAAAGATCGAAAGCCTTGCATCCCACGGATCTTCAATGGCAATTTACTTAAGCTCAGGGATGCTGGAAGAACTCAGCAAAAGACTCATCTCGGGCGGTTATTCGGAAGATACTCCCGCAGCATTGATTTACAAGGCAACCTGGCCCGAGGAAAAAAGATAGTCTGTACATTAAAAACTCTCGCTGCGGAAGCTGCTAAGGAAAATATCACAAAGACAGCGATCGTACTCGTAGGCGACGTGATCTCAGATTCGGATTACGAAAGATCCAAATTGTATGATCCGGAATTTACTACAGAATTCAGACAGGGTAGGAAACATTGAAAAAGCTTGCGATTTGTTTTTCGCCTCGCGGCGCAAACTTAATACAGAAGATAAATGAAGCCTGCGCCGTAAAGGGCGTAACTGGCCTTACTGCCTATGCAATCACGGAATCTGAAGCTATTCCGGATGGTTTTATAAGACCCGGGTCTGATGTATATAAATGGACATCCGATAATTTCACTGAAGGAAATGCTCTGATATTTGTCGGTGCCATGGGAATTGCGGTCAGGGCTTTGTCCGGACTTCCGAAGGATAAATTAACCGATTGTCCCGTGGTTGTAGTAGATGATGCGGGAAGATTTGTTATTCCTGTTCTTTCCGGACATGCAGGATCTGCAAATAAGCTTGCGGAGATCATCGCAGGTCTTATAGATGCAGTTCCTGTTATCACAACTTCAAGTGATGTTAATGAATCTTTTTCAGTGGACAGTTATGCTGTTGAGAACAGACTGACGATCACGGATAAAAAAGGTATCAAAAAAGTTTCGACAAGAGCACTGGAGGGAAAGAAGGTTACTCTTTCAATCAAAGATTTTCCTCCGGAAAAACCTGTTGATGTGATCGTTGCGGATGAAACGGATGCGGAGCATCAGCTTCTTCTTAAGCCCAAGATGTATACGGTCGGCCTCGGAATGAAGAAGGATAAAGATCCCGGAGAGGTTGAAGAATTCTTTCTTGATATACTTTCGCAAAATAAAATTGATGTAAGCGATGTATATGCTCTCTGCACCATCGATATTAAAGAGGATGAGCCTGCGATAGTAAGTCTCAGGGACAAATACAGGATCCCTGTTTTATCCTTTGACAGTGATCTGTTAAACAAAGCCCCCGGAGAATTTACATCATCCGAGTTTGTACGTGAAAAGACAGGCGTTGACAATGTCTGCGAAAGATCTGCAATCCTCGGAAGCGGATGCGGAAGTTTGATCCTTAAGAAAACCGCAAAAAACGGAATGACGATAGCAATCGCAAAAAGAGCCGGATTTAAATGTATTTAACGGAGTGTGAAAATGAGTGACGGTAAAATATATGTTGTAGGAATAGGTCCGGGAAATGCGGATGATATGACGCTCAGGGCAAGATCCGTTCTTGAAAAGTGCGACATCATAGCCGGATACAAAACATATATTGATCTTGTAAGAGATGAATTTTCCGGTAAAGAGTTTTACGAAAACGGAATGCGCGGAGAAATAGAGCGCTGCGAAAAATGCGTGGAGTTTGCACTTTCCGGTAAGACCGTAGCTCTTATCTGCAGCGGGGATTCAGGCGTATACGGAATGGCATCGCCTCTTCTTGAAATTGCCGGACAGAATAACTTCAGGAATGTCGAGATCGTTCCGGGAGTAACAGCTGCTCTGAGCGGAAGTGCAATCCTTGGCGCTCCTTTATCTCATGATTTTTGCGTGATCAGTTTAAGCGATCTTCTCACACCCTGGGAAGTTATCGAGAAAAGACTTATTAAAGCTGCCGAGGGTGATTTTTGCATGGCAATCTATAATCCCTCGAGTAAAAAAAGATCCGATTATCTGAAGCGTGCATGTCAGATCCTGCTTACGGTTTTATCACCCGATACTTCATGCGGGTATGTACGAAATATCGGAAGGAACGGTATGGAAAAGAAGCTCTGCACACTTTCTGAGCTTGTAGGTGAAAATGTAGATATGTTTGTTACTGTCTTTATCGGAAATTCCAAAACAAAGATCACGGGTGACATGCTCATTACACCCAGAGGATACGATATATGATCAGATGTATTGTTTTTTCGGGAACAACAGAAGGAAGAACTTTGTCCGATGCTTTGTCCGCGCATAAGATAAAGCACATCGTTTGCGTTGCGGGAACGTACGGCGAGGAGATGATGAAAGAAGATCCCTCACGCGTGGTCCACGTAGGCAGAATGGATGCGGATGCGATGAAGGATTTTTTTAAAACAAATCTTTCGATTGATGCCATCGTAATTGATGCAACCCATCCATATGCGTCCGAAGTTACCGAAAATATCAAAGCAGCATGTAAGTCTGCGGATCTGAAATACGTAAGGGTTATCAGGTCGGGGGATGAATCCGTGGCGGAGGGCTTCCCTAAGTATGCATCTTCTGAAGACTGCGCAAAGGCCCTTAATAAAACCGATTCGAATATCCTGCTTACAACAGGCAGCAAGGAACTCGGAGTATACTGCGATGTTGTATCGAAAGAAGTTCTCGGAAGAACATATGTCAGGGTTCTTCCTTCAATCGAAAGCCTTGAGATATGTGAAAAAGCAGGGATAGAAAAATCCCATATCATTGCGATGCACGGTCCGTTTTCAAAGGATATGAATGCCGCACTTATCAGGCAGTATTCGATAAAACATCTTGTGACAAAAGAAAGCGGCGGAGCGGGAGGCTTTGATGAGAAGATCCTCGCGGCACGTGATGAGGGGATCACCGCACACATTATCGAAAGACCTTCAAAGGAAGAGGGTGTAAGTACGGGCGATGCTCTTTCCATGATATTAGGATCCGAAGCTCCCGAAATGATCATCACGATCGCAGGGATCGGAATGGGCTCATCCGGATGTGAGACTGCGGATGTAAGCCTCGCGATAAAGGATGCGGATGCAGTATTCGGCGCGACAAGACTTATTGAGCATATTGAGAAGTCTGAGAAGTATCCGATGTATCTTGCAAAGGATATCATTCCCGTTATTGAATCCGAAAAGCCTTTGCGTCCGGTTATTCTTTACTCGGGTGATTCCGGTTATTACAGCGGGTCACACAAAATGAACGCAGCTTTAAAAGAGTGGAACGCGGACGTTAAGGTAAATGTTCTCCCCGGTATTTCTTCCATCTCATATCTGTCCGCAAAACTTGGACTCACATACGACGATGCGGTTCTTTTCAGTCTTCACGGAAAAGATTCCGATGAGAACCTGGCAGCTCTCGGAGATGCGATAAAGTATAACCGTAAAGTCATTACGTTGATGTCAGGTGGCAAGGATGTTTCAAAGATTGCGGAGATGATGAAGCTGCGCGGCATTAATGCTAATATCTCTGCAGGCGTCAACCTTTCCTATGACGATGAGAAGATCATCACAATGACCCCGGATGAAGCACTTGATTACAATGCCCCCGGAATAGTTACGGCATTTATTCTTAACGATGCACCTGATAGGAAACCTTTGATAAATGTCATCAAAGACAGCGATATGATCAGGGGCGATATTCCGATGACCAAAGAATGCATCCGCCACGAGAGCATCATAAGACTGAATCTTTGCGAAGGCGATGTGATGTATGACATCGGAGGGGGAACGGGATCCGTATCCATAGAAGCCGCATCTCTTTCGAGGAATCTTAAAGTGTATTCTTTTGAAAGGAAACCGGAAGCCCTGGATCTTATCAGGGAAAATATCAAAAAGGCCGGACTTTATAACATAGAAGTCATTGAGGGAAATGCACCAGGCACGTTCACCGGACTTCCCGCTCCGGATAAAGTATTTATCGGCGGATCAGACGGAAAGCTTTCGGAGATTATAAGGACTCTTTCAGGCATAAAGAAGGGCATCAGATATGTAATCAATGCCGTAAGCCTTGAGACATTCGAAGAAGTCAAGAAACTTATGAATGAAGCGGATGTAAGTGACGAAGAGATAGTTCAGATTTCCGTCACGGGTGTCAGAAAAGCAGGCGGGTATCATTTGATGAGTGCTCAAAATCCCGTGTGGATCTTTTCTTTTACGATATGAGCGGAAATAAAACATTTAATGTAAACAGACTTTTGATCGCAGGTATGACAAGCGGAAGCGGAAAGACAACTCTTACCTGTGCCTTCTTAAGATGCCTTCAAAAAAGAGGCCATGATCTTAAGTCATACAAATGCGGTCCGGATTACATAGATCCCATGTTCCATAAAAAGGCATTCGGGATAGAAAGCAGAAATCTCGATATCTTCTTTATGGGAGAAGAAAGGATTGGAAAATCTCTTTCAAAAGCTGAAGGAGGTTATGCCGTGATCGAAGGCGTCATGGGATTATACGACGGAAATGATGTAACTTCCGTTTCAGGTTCATGTTATGAGATTGCGGCAGTTACTTCGACACCTGTCGTTCTCGTCGTAAATGCGGGCAAAGTCGGAAGAACAATCATCTCCATGATCAAAGGCGTCACCCACGATGATGATAAGAATCTTATTAAAGGAATAATCCTGAATAATATCAGCGCAGGCTTTTATAAACAGCTTTTACCCGAACTGGAGAAAGCATTGAGCGTCTTAAGGCCTGATATTAAAATGCTCGGATTTTTCCCGAAGACAAAGGGCATAGATTTTGAGAGCAGACATCTCGGATTAAAACTTCCGAACGAATCGGAAGAAACCGATAAGAAGATAGAAACCGCATCAGAAGTTTTTGAAGAAAATATCGATATGGATTCGATGATCGAGATCATGCAAAGTGCACCTGCTGTAAACGCACCGGATGAAACACAGGCTTTTTCATCACATGCAGGCGATGGCCTTACACTTGCAGTTGCGCTTGATGATGCGTTTTGTTTTTACTACCGTGATAATATCGAAATGTTTGAAGAAAGAGGAGTGAAGATAAAATACTTCTCACCTCTTGAAGATGAGTCGGTTCCGGAAGATGCGGACGGACTGCTGCTCGGAGGAGGATATCCGGAGCTTTATCTGGAGAAACTGTCCGCAAATAAGAGCATGCTTTCTTCGATCAGGAAGCTTACGGATTCAAACATCCCATCGCTTGCCGAGTGCGGCGGATTTATGTATCTGGGAAAATCTGTCGAGGATGATAAAGGGAATGTATACGAAACCGTTGGTGCTTATGACGGCAGATGTAAGTACGTCGGACATCTTGTAAGATTCGGATATATGCAGATCGAAGAAGGCGGCAAATTATCCGGCATGAAAGGCCATGAGTTCCACTACTATGATTCGGATATGAATGGTGATAGCTGCACTGCGAAGAAACCGCGAAGAGGAACTATCTGGAAATGCATGATCACGGATCATAACGGATATTGGGGCTTTCCTCATTTTTACTACGGATCAAATCCCGCATTTATCGATGACTTTATTGCCAAGATGAAAGAGGTCAAGGATGGAAAACTCAAGTAAGTTTTTTGCAAATAAAGAGTGTCAGTATTATCCCTGTCATAATATCGAAGGGGATATGAACTGTCTTTTTTGCTTTTGTCCTCTCTATAACCTTGCCTGTCCGGGAAATTATACTATAATCGATAAAGGGGACAGAAAAATAAAGAGCTGCAAAAACTGCAACTTCCCTCATGTTCCCGGCAACTACGATAAAGTGATGGAATACCTGAAGAACAGGCGACACGGGGAAGTTTCACCAAGAGAATTAACATGAAGTTTTCAATAATAGTCGTATCCCTCAATGCGGGAGAAAAACTGACAGAGACCGTTCGTAACGTCCTTTCCCAGAAGGATGTCAATCTTGAGATCGTCATTAAGGACGGTCTTTCAAAGGACGGTTCCATAGATGCGGTCAAAGCACTTAACGACAGCCGTGTCAGAATTTTTGAACAGAAAGATACCGGCATTTACGACGGCATGAACCAGGGCATCTCAAATGCTTCAGGTGACTATTATATCTTCATGAACTGCGGCGATTTCTTTTACGACGAAAATGTTCTGTCACGATTTGAAAAAGCCGCAAATGAATACATCTCATCAAACGGCGCGCCTTCGGAAGCAAAGCCTCTGATCCTCTACGGAAGCAGGTTCTCATCCATGACCGGAAGCGTTGAGTATATATCACCGAAGATCACGCCTCTTGTCTGCTACAGAAATATCCCCTGCCATCAGGCAATCCTGTATTCAAAGGAGTGTTTTGCAAAACGTCTCTTCAGACCGGAGTACAAAGTGCGCGCAGATTACGAGCACTTCCTTTGGAGCGTTCTTAAAAACAATACTGCGACCGTTTATGTCGAAGAGCCCGTATGCCGCTATGAAGGCGGCGGATACTCCGATGATCCGAGGCAGGCCAAACGCTCTGCTGATGAGCATAAAGAGATCACATCCATGTATTTTACCCCGTGGCAGCGTTTCTATTGCAGGCTGTACATGATCGTAACGCTCCAGCCCTTACGTCATGCCATTCAGTCAGGTCCGTTTTCCGGACTCTACAATTCCCTCGTAAAAAAAATCTATCGTGGGGGTTAAGCTTTTCGTTTTCTTTTCCGATATACATCCTGTAAGGATAACCCTACCTATTCGCACGGACGCAGCAGATGCTTTTCCGTGCGTTTTTTTATATATGTTGACAGTGCGTCAATAAAGACAAAAAGCTCTGTTATTTTCCCCGAAAATCGGGTATAATAAATCGGATTATATATATTTAAGTAAGTATCCGAAAGGGGTTTTAGCAATGGCAGCATTAGACATCGGAATAGATCTCGGAACGGCTTCCGTTCTCGTATACATAAAAGGCAAGGGCGTTGTATTAAAAGAGCCCTCGGTTGTAGCAATTGATAAGAATACCAAGAAGGTAAAGGCTATCGGCGAAGACGCAAGACTTATGCTCGGCAGAACACCTGCAAATATCGTAGCCGTACGTCCCCTCAAGCAGGGAGTTATTTCAGATTACCAGGTAACCGAGAAGATGATGAAGTACTTCGTTCAGAAGGCGGTAGGACACAGACTTCTCAGAAAGCCCAGGATCGCTGTCTGCGTACCTTCAGGCGTTACCGAAGTTGAGAAGAAAGCGGTTGAAGATGCAGCTTACCAGGTAGGCGCAAGAGAGACCCTTATCATCGAGGAGCCCATTGCTGCTGCGATCGGTGCGGGAATCGATATCTCCAAGCCCTGCGGAAACATGATCGTTGATATCGGCGGCGGTACCACCGACATCGCAGTCATTTCCCTCGGAAGTGCGGTTGAGAGTGCTTCGCTCAAAGTTGCCGGAGATGACTTCAACGACGCGATCGTTAAATACATGAGAAAAAATCACAGCCTCAGCATCGGTGAAAGAACCGCTGAGGATGTAAAGATCAAGATCGGAACCTGCTTCAGAAGACCTGAAGTGGAGAAGATGGAAGTTAAGGGACGTCACATTGTAAAGGGACTTCCCACATCCATCGAAGTAACCAGTGAAGAGATGGAAGAGGCACTCGAAGATTCCACCAACAGCATCGTCGAAGCCATCCACTCCGTACTTGAGAGAACTCCTCCCGAACTTTCCGCAGATATCGCAGACCGCGGAATCGTTCTTACCGGAGGCGGATCGCTTCTCAGAGGACTTGAAGATCTCATTACCGACAGAACCGGTATTACCTGTATGACCGCAGAAGACCCCATGACCGCTGTAGCTATAGGAACCGGTAAGTACGTAGAGTTCATCTCGACATTCAGAAGTTCGATAGAGTAATAGTGAGCCACCTGGCCAAAATGAAACGTCCCCATGGCTCACATCAAGGAGATTATATATGGTTAAAGGACTATATACAGCATATACGGGAATGATCAACGAGCAGAATCGTATGGACGTTCTCAGTAACAATATGGCCAATGTCACTACCGTCGGATATAAAAAAGAAGGTACGACCAGTCAGTCCTTTGATCAGGTACTCGATCTTAAGATCAAGGATTCGACCGTGGGTTATAACCTCGTTACCAGAGAAGGTTACACCAGCCGCGGAGTCAAGATCGGTGAGAACTACACCGACTGGTCACAGGGTTCATTCAGGATCACCGGAAACACCTACGACCTTGCACTCGGCGGAAACGGATTCTTCGCGATCGAATTTACCAATAAAGCAGGAGAGACCAGCACCAAGTATTCAAGAGCCGGGCAGTTCCAGCTTGATAACTCGGGCAACATCGTAACTCACGAAGGCGATTATCTCCTCGATGTAAACGGAAAACACATCAAAGTAGATCCGTTAAAAGAAACCAGTATCGACAGACAGGGAAGAGTTATGCAGGACGGCAACGTCATTGCACAGATCCAGGTTGCCGATTTTAAAGATTACGATTATCTTGCAAAATACGGAGAGACATATTGGGAGCCAATACAGGGCGCGGAGATGCAGACAGCTGACGGTCAGATCTACAGCGGATATCTCGAAGCTTCAAATGTTTCTACCGTAACGGAAATGGTAAACCTCATTACTATCTCAAGACAGTATGAGAGCAACCAGAAGATCATTCAGACGATTGACTCGACACTTGAGACGGCAGTTACAAGGATCGGTAAAGTATAAGTAGTTTAGAAGGAGGGTAACAATGGTAAGAAGTTTATGGACGGGCGCAACCGGAATGCTCGCACAGCAGACCAGCCTTGACAATATCGCCAATAACCTTGCAAACGTCAATACCACCGGATTCAAATCCCAGAGCATTGAGTTCAAGAACCTTCTTTATCAGGAGCTCCAGACCAAGACCACATCGGCTAACGGCGACACCAAGCCCGGAAGCGCACAGGTCGGTCTCGGAACCAGAGTATCTTCACTCAACACGAGTTTTACTCAGGGCGCGTTCTTTGCATCCGAAAGCGATACCGCCTTTGCAATTTCCGGTAATGGCTTTTACGGAATAAAGGGAGCGGACGGAAATACCTACTACACCAGAAACGGTAACTTCGGATGGACTCTTGCTTCAAACGGCGGCAACATGCTCGCAACATCCGACGGAAATCCCGTTCTCGATACAAAGGGAAATCCCATCGTTCTTGATTCAAAGTATGTCACCAGCAGAATTTCCGTTACCAAGGACGGCGAGATCTGCTATCCCGATGACAAGAACAATCCTCAGTCCCTCGGCATCACCATCGGACTCTGGCAGTTCAATAATCCTAACGGACTTTCCCGCGAAGGCGATACTCTTTTCAAAGAGACCGCAGCAAGCGGAAGAGCGATCAACGAATATAACAACAATTCCGTTCAAAAGAGTACGATCAACCAGGGTTACCTCGAAGGCTCCAACGTACAGGTTGCCGACGAGATGGTAAACATGATCACCACTCAGAGAGCTTACGAACTTAACTCCAAAGTAATCACCACTTCAGACACAATGCTCGAAGAGGCCAACAACCTGAGGAGATAATAAATGGATCTGTCAAACATTTCATCACTCACTGATTACTATACTTCCGTTACCGGTCAGACCCAGGCGACCGAGCTTGCGAATTCTCTTTCAAGCAAAGCGCAGAATGCGACAAGCGACGACGAATTGCTTTCCGTATGCAAACAATTTGAAAGTTACCTTCTCGAGCAGGTTTTCAAACATATGGATAAGACGGTCATCCGAAACGGCGACGAATCCAAGGATGCTTCGACCGAGAACCTCGTGGATTACTTCAAGGGCGAGACGATTCAGGAACTTGCAAAACAGTCCACCGAAAAAGAAGGACTCGGACTTGCACAGCAGCTCTACGAACAGCTCCGCCGAAACTACGGCCTTGATCCGAACTCTATACCCGCTGATCAGGTCGCATACATCAAGCCTAAAAACAACTAAACTATTTCCATATATTTAATACCCCCGTCGAGCTTCGCGCCGCCGGGGGTATTAAACTTTTTGACGGCGGAGCGCCCGGCTTTTTAGGTACGGCCGGCTAACAAAATCCCGAAAAACGTGAGAATTTTAGCCCATTTCCGGAAAAAGGGAAGTTTCAGAGGGGAAACGGGCTAAAAAAATCCCAAAATTCGCGATAATTTTAGCCCGAACCTTGAAAAAGAGAGGTTTTTGAGGGATTCTGGGCTAACAAAAACCCGAAAAACACAGAATTTTTAGCCCGGTCTTGGGATGGATGAAGCGGTGAAGCTTCTGAGGAACCGGACATGCTACTTTGCTTAATGTAACCTTAATTTGTTTTATTGCGTGTATAGTGATATCCTTAACAGGTACCGCCACACATCTGATTTCGCGCTTTCGCGCATAGCTGTCCGGACACTCAGCCCGGATTGAATCTTCTTTTAGGGAGTAATGTAACTTGGATTTTTCACAGGAAGAAAATGTATTAAAAGGCTATGTAGATAAGGTCTTTTTTGAAAAGCACGAGAACGGCTACAAAGCGCTCTCGCTTATTTGCGATGGAGCGGATGAAACTCTCGTCGGTAAAATGCCGGACGTTTCAAAGGGCGATACGATAGAAGTAACCGGCGAGTATGTTGACCATCCCAGGTTCGGGATCCAGTTCAAAGTATCTTCCTATAAGATCATTCCTCCCGCGGATTCACAGGCTATGGAAAGATACCTGGCATCGGGGGCGGTTAGCGGTGTCGGTGAAAAACTCGCATCCAAGATCGTAAGCAAATTCGGGGACGATACCTTCAGGATCATCGAGGAAGAACCCGAACGCCTTGCGGAGATCAAAGGCATCAGTAAGAGAAAGGCCATGGAGATCGCGGTCGCAATGGAGGAAAAAAGAGACCTCCGCGATGCGATGGTTCAGATGGCGGGCCTGGGAATCTCCCAGTCCATGGCGGTTAAGATATATGACAATTACGGTCCCGACTATATCACTCTGATAAGGACCAACCCTTATAAGCTTGCGGAAGATATCAGAGGCATAGGATTTAAGACCGCTGATGAGATCGCATTCAAACTCGGAATGGATCCCGCAAGTCAGGAAAGGTGCATGGCCGGAATAACCTACGCACTTACGGAAGCAGCTTCGGAGGGCCATTGCTATCTTCCGAAGGAGATCTTAATTGACTATTCAACGCAGCTCCTCGGTCCCGAACACGGAAGCGTAGAAGCGGCACTTGATGAACTGATACATGCGGGCAAGCTCAAGAAGGATAAAGACAGGATATACCTTCCTGCGTTTTATTTTGCGGAGCTTTCTTGTGCAAGGATGCTCGCGGAAAAAAACATACCGATGATGAAAGATCTTCCCGGACTTGATGAGAAGATCGAAAGGGACATCATCAAAATTGCCGAGGGTAATTCCATGCAGACCGACCCGCTTCAGATAAGCGCGGTGAAGGAATGCATCAAGAACGGGCTCTTTATTCTGACCGGAGGTCCCGGAACAGGTAAGACGACGACCATAAATATGATCATCGGGTATTTTATGAACCAGGGTCTCGAGATACTTCTTGCCGCACCCACCGGAAGAGCAGCAAAACGTATGACCGAGGCGACCGGGTATGAGGCAACGACCATTCACAGGCTTCTCGGAGTGACCTCGATCGAAGACGAAACGGGCCAGTCCGTAATGTTCCAAAAGAATGCTCAGGAGCCTCTGGAAGCGGATGTCATAATTATTGACGAAATGTCAATGGTTGACATAATACTTTTTAAAGCACTTTTATCCGCAGTCCCGATCTCGTCCAGACTCATCCTCGTGGGAGATGCCTCACAGCTTCCGAGCGTGGGCCCCGGATGCGTCTTAAATGATATTTGCCTGTGCCCCGCGTTCCCGATGGTAAAGCTCGAGAAGATCTTCCGTCAGGACGAGACCAGTAACATAGTAATAAACGCACACAAGATCGATAAGGGAGAGCATATAGAACTCTCGTCGTCGATAAAGGATTTTATTTTCCTCGAAAGGGATGATTCTTCCGTGATCAGGCAGACCATCGGATGGATGATCTCGGATAAGCTTCCGGCTTATATCCATTGCAGCGCATTTGATATCCAGGTGCTTACTCCGATGAAAAAGGGTGCGTTGGGAGCATTTGAACTTAACAGGTTCCTGCAGCAGATACTTAACCCGCCGGCGGATACGAAGAGGGAATATATCTACGGAGATACCCTCTACCGCGAAGGGGATAAGGTCATGCAGACCAAGAACGATTACAAGCTTGAGTGGACGACGGATGACAGACTTGAGTCCCTTCAAAGAGCCGGGACCGGAGTCTTCAACGGGGATCTCGGAAGGATCAGAAGGATTGATGAAGCGGCACGTACGATGACGGTCCTGTTTGATGACGGAAGAGTTGCGAAGTATTCTTTTTCGGATCTGGATGAACTTGACCTGTCATATGCGATGACGATCCATAAGTCCCAGGGAAGCGAATATCCCGCGGTCATCATTCCGGTACTTGACCCGCCCATGCCGCTTGTTTACAGGAACCTGCTTTATACGGGCATCACAAGGGCCAAGTCCTGCGTGGTACTGCTCGGAAGCTCACAGACGATTCACCGTATGACAGATACGAGAGGTTCGAATGACAGATATTCTTCTTTTACCGAAAGGCTTCTTGAAGCGTGCGGTAGCGCGGGCAATTGATCTTGTTTTCCCGAGGCGATGCCCCGTGTGTGATGAGCCTGCGCCTTACGGCGAAAAAATATGCCTGCCCTGTATGAAAAAGCTTAAGGCACTCAGATATCCCTGGTGCGAAAAATGCGGGAAGAAGCTGAATTCCGAAAGCCGGATATGTAACGACTGTGAAAGGAGACCGCACCTTTTTGTAAGATGCAGGAGCGTATTTGAATATCCCTGCATAAGCAGCGCGGTCTACAGATTCAAATACCTCGGAAGGCGTGAATATGCGTCCTTTTTTGCGGAGAGCTCACTTAAAGTGCTTGGGGATTATGTGGACGGCATTAAGCCCGACATGATAACCTGCGTACCGCTTTCAAAAGGCAGGATGCTGAAAAGGGGATATAACCAGGCCGGGGACTATGCAAGGGAGCTTTCCGGGCTGATAAAAGTTCCTTTTTGCAATGATGCGTTAAAACGTGTCAGAAATACCGCTCCAATGAAGCTTTTGAGCCCCGCGGAGCGCCAAAAAAATCTCAAAAATGCTTTCAAGAGCGGGCAAAATGTAGTAAAATCTAAACGTATATTATTGGTTGATGATATATATACGACGGGTGCCACAATGGATGCTTGTGCTAAAGTACTTCTTGAGGCAGGAGCCGAGAGTGTATATTGTATGACATTAGCGTCCGGAGCCGGAATATAGTAATAATATTTGCGGAGGTGGATCTTAATGAATGTACGAAATTGCAAGAACTGCGGCAAACTCTTCAATTATGTTGCAGGACCGCCTATATGCCCTCTTTGCAGGGAGGCGTCTGAGGCTAAGTTTCAGGAAGTAAAGAATTATATCAGAGAGCACAAGGGCGTAGGTATTACCGAAGTTTCGGAAGCGTGCGGGGTAGAGCCCGGTCAGATCCGTGCATGGCTCAGAGATGACAGACTCGAAGTTACCGAAGATTCCGCTCTCATGCTTAACTGTGAAAGCTGCGGAGCACCCATCAGATCCGGAAGATATTGTGACAGATGCAAAGCGAGCGTAACGAATTCCATTAACAGTATCGTCAATGCTCATAAGGCTGCACAGCAGCAGGTCAGGAAAGATCCCAGAGACAACCCGAAGATGCGTTTCCTTGACAAATGATCTTGATTTAAAACATACGGTCACCTGTCATATCAGCCTCTTTACGGGGCTTGGCATAGGGCAGGTGACTGATTGTGTGTTTGGGAATGTGGTTTAAAGATGCTTAATGAAGACAGGGTCATACTCATGACCAGAATGGCCGCATACGAGGCCGGAGAAGGAAAAAAGCATATGAACGTCGTCAGGTTTTTCAAGGGCGACTATATCGCAGTCGGCATTCTGAAGGCCGTTGTCTGCGCTACTTTGTCATATGCGCTTATTCTCGGATTATATGTCTATTATAATTTCGAGACATTTCTGGCAAGCATGTACGATATAGACATACTTGAATTTGCGAGGGACATCATGATCAGGTACCTGTGGTTTGTCGGTATCTACGTGATGATAACATATGTAGTCTGCACCATCAGGTACAACACTTCGCGCAGGAGTCTTAAGAAATATTTCAGGAATCTTAAGGTGCTCAGGCGCATGTATGATAAACAGTAATAGTAAGGAAATGTTATGACACAGCTTTTAGAGATCAGGGATACCATCAAAGCGTTCTTTGCAAAATATGACGTTTTCGCGATTCCCGTAGTAAAGTTTTTACTTACATTCATCATGATGCTCATGATCAACGGTAAACTCGGATACATGAGCAGGCTCAACAATATCGGCATCGTTCTTATCATAGCCCTTGCGGCTTCTTTCCTTCCGACCGGAGCGATACTTTTATTCGGAGCACTCGTTTCACTCGCACATGTTTTCGCACTCTCGCCCGAGGTTGCAATCATCATTGCGGTGATCTATCTGCTTGTATATCTCCTTTACCTGAGATTTACCCCTTCGGAATCACTTTGCATAGTGATCACTCCAATGCTCTTCGTATTTCATGTTCCCTACGTTGTACCCGTAGTAATGGGACTTATCGGAGGACCCGCTTCTGCACTTTCTGTTGTTTGCGGAGTCATCGTGTATTTTGCGCTTAACGTTGTTACGACCAATGCGGCAAATGTTTCCGGAAACATTTCGGATCTTATGGCCGAGATCAGACTCATCATTGATTCGCTTCTCGGAAATAAGCAGATGCTCGTTTTGATCTTTGCATTTGCACTTACCACCATCGTTGTCTACGTGATTAGAAGACTTCCCATCGAGCACTGCTGGACGATCGCGATGCTTTCCGGTGCGGCTCTTTGCCTGATAGTTGTTCTTATCGGCGGAGTTGTGAAGGATGCGGGATTTAACATCTTCGGAGTTTTCCTCGGATGCATCCTCGCGGTAGGAGCAGGTAAAGTAATACAGTTCTTCCGGTTCTGCGTGGACTACACGCGAACGGAACGCGTACAGTTTGAAGACGATGAATATTATTACTACGTTAAGGCAGTGCCCAAGATGAATGTGGCAACTCCCGACAGAAGAGTAAAGAACATCAACCGTTCACACAAGTCCCATACTGTCGCAAGCCGTAAACCCATCGTCACTGACGAGACCGAAGAATTTGACACAGACTATCTGACCGCTCCCATTCCCGGAGAAGAACGCAGATAATCACGTAAGATAAGAAGGCTGACGGATGACATTTTTCACCGACACAATGGAATATCTGAACAGCTTCGCCACCTACATGGGTACGATCGAATGGCAGGATTATACCGAGATCATAATCATTGCCGTTTTGCTCTACTACACGATCAGGTGGATACACACGAGCAGAGCATGGTCCCTCTTAAAGGGCCTTCTTGTCATTGTTGTTTTTATCGGACTTGCGAAGATCTTCCACATGGATACGATCCTCTGGCTCGCAAGCAACATCCTTCAGTTTGCGGTCATCGCACTGATCGTAGTTCTTCAGCCGGAGCTCAGAAAAGCACTTGAGTCCCTCGGAAAGACCAATGTTATCGGCGGCATGTTTGATTTCGGACAGAAGCCCGCTGAGGAGATCCTTTCCAGACAGAGCATTAATGAGATCGTAAGAGCCTGCTCGCAGATGGCCAGAGTAAGGACCGGAGCGCTCATTGTAATCGAGAACAAGGAGTCGGTTTCAAGGATTGACGAGACCGGTATCAAGGTTGACGCCGACATAACCAACCAGCTCCTTATCAATATCTTTGAAAAGAATACGCCTCTTCATGACGGCGCGGTTACCATCAGAAACAACCGTATCTCGGCAGCTACATGTTATCTGCCCCTGACCCAGTCCCAGTCCATCAGCAAGGAACTCGGAACAAGACACAGAGCCGGAATGGGAATGTCCGAAGAATATGATGCGATCGTGATCATCGTATCCGAGGAGACCGGAAGAATATCCGCAGCTCATGAAGGACAGCTCGAGAGAAATTTAAGCGAGGAAGCTCTTAAGAACTACATCATTTCTGAAC
The DNA here is from genome assembly GCA_018056425.1 of Lachnospiraceae bacterium. GTDB lineage: Bacteria > Bacillota > Clostridia > Lachnospirales > Lachnospiraceae > AC2028. Next base: position 25,590 of record JAGPFR010000003.1, on the reverse strand, counting down.
TCGGACTCTTAACCGAAGAAGGAAACGAGGATGCAAGCAAGAGACGGAGGCGAAGAAAATAATGAAGATCTTAAAACGCCTCGGCAGCATAATTACAAATAACTTCGGATTAAAGCTTTTGTCGATAGCACTTGCGTTTGTTCTCTGGGTACTTGTTGCTCAGATCTCAAACCCCGTCGGCACGGTTTCTTTTTCCAATGTACGGGTAACGTTCCTGAATGCGGATCTCCTGGAAAGCCAGGGCAAGGTATTCCAGATTCTTGACCAGACGGATGTAGCCAAGGTTACGGTCAGGGCACCCGAATCCGTTATCAGCACGCTTTCCGCATCGGATATCACGGCGGTTGCAGATTTTGCGGAGATCACGGAGGACGGAAGGGTTCCCATAACCTATTCACTCGACAGAGCTGAGAGGATTATTGCGGATCACGAAGAACTTCTCGTAAACGTTGATGAAAAGAAGACCAAATATATCAACATCATCTATGAGCTTGTAGGTGAAGTCGGAGAAGGATGCGTACAGGGTCAGGTTAAGCTCGACAGAAACAGACTTGAAGTATCCGGTCCCGCATCCGCAGTGGACAGAATTTCCTACGCACTTGTTACGATTGATCTCGACGGTGCGGTTAAGACTATCTCGGCAGACATGGAACTTGTTTTGTGCGATGCCATGGGTGTGAAGATCGAAAACGAGATGATCGTAAAGCAGACGGATTACGTAACCACAACGGTAACCGTTCTTTCGACCAAGACGGTCCCCATTTTTGCATCGGTTACCGGAGAGCCTTCTGCAGGATATGTCTACACAGGTGACATTACGATCGATCCCGAGATCGTTACCATAGCCGGTGATACCAGCGTACTCAACAACATCTCCGAGATCGAGATAACCGATCCCGTTGATATAGGATCTGCAAGAAACGATATCACCGCAACTTATGACCTGAGCAGATATTTGCCGAGCGGAGTCGAATTCGAAGACAAGGAATTTGATGCCGAAGTTTCGGTTACCGCTTATGTCGAGAAGATGCTTGAGAAGAATCTGACCATCACATCGGATTCCCTCCTGCTTCACGATATTCCCGACGGATTTGAAGCCGAGATAGTTGCAACAGAAGATATCAGCGTAAGACTGGTAGGACTTGAAACCGAGCTTAATGCGGTAAGCTCGGAATCACTCACCGGAATAGTTGAGATCGATTCTTATCTGACCGCAAATAATTTAACAGACATACATGACGGAGATATATTGGCAATCCCCGTTAAGTTTAACCTGAGTGAACATGTTAAGGCTGACCCGGTCTATGTACGAGTACAGCTGACTCAGGTGGAAGATGTCTGAAGCTAAGGAGAACGGAAAATGTCTCGAATGTTTGGAACTGACGGAGTAAGAGGAATAGCCAACGAAGAACTTACTCTCGATCTTGCAATGAAACTGGGTCAGGCAGGTGCTTATGTCCTGACCAAAAAGAAGAACCACAAGCCCACCATCATGGTCGGCTGCGATACAAGGATCTCGGGCGACATGCTCGCATCGGCTCTTATGGCAGGTGCCTGCAGCGTGGGAGCTAACTGTATCTATGTGGGAGTCATCCCCACACCTGCTGTGGCATATCTTACCCGCAAGTACATGGCGGATGCGGGAGTGGTTATCTCCGCATCACACAATCCTGTGGAGTTTAACGGTATCAAGTTCTTTGATGCCGACGGATTTAAGCTTCCCGATGCTCTTGAAGATGAGATTGAAGATCAGATAAAGAGAAATATGGAGGACATTCAGTTCCCCATCGGATCGGGAGTCGGTAAGATCAAGATCCGTACCGACGCAAGAGAAGAGTATATCAATCACGCCGTAAGAAGCGTTCCCGTTAATCTGAGCGGACTTAAGATCGTGGCAGACTGTGCCGAAGGCGCATCCCATTACACCTCGATCGAAGCACTTAGAAAAGCAGGGGCTAATGTTATCGCTATCCATGATCACCCCGACGGAACCAACATCAATGCCAACTGCGGATCGACCCACATGGAGGAACTCTGTGCGAGAGTCGTTTACGAGAAGGCTGATGTCGGACTTGCCTTTGACGGAGATGCCGACAGACTCCTTGCTGTTGATGAAAACGGTAAGATCGTCGACGGCGACCAGATTATGGCGATTGTCGGATGCAGCATGAAGGCTGAGGGAACCCTCAAGAAGAACACCATCGTTGCTACCGTAATGAGTAACCTCGGATTCTCGATCAGTTGTGAGAAGAACGGTATCAACCTCGAAAGAACAGCTGTCGGTGACAGATATGTTATGGAGAGGATGAAAGAGATCGGAGCATCCCTCGGAGGAGAGCAGTCCGGACATATTATCTTCCTCGATGAAAATACGACCGGTGACGGACTTTTGTCCGCACTTCATCTTCTCAAGGTTATGGTCGATTCGGGCAAGAAGCTTTCCGAACTTGCGAAGGTCATGGAAGTTCTTCCACAGGCGCTTGTCGGTGCCAAGGTTGCAAACCATAAGAAGGATAAGTACCTCGAATATCCCGAGATCGCGGATGCGATAAAGAAGCTTGAAGAGAAGTTTGCCGGAGAGGGAAGAGTCCTTATCAGACCTTCCGGAACCGAGCCCCTCGTAAGAGTTATGATCGAGGGCAAGGATCAGGATATGATCCGTGAGGAGGCCGAGAAACTGGCAAATCTCATACAGGACAGGATGTTCTAAAATATTGTTTTTATGTTTTATATCTGTTATTATCTTTATTAGAAGACAGCCTGCCACAAGGACGGTAGCAGGCGTCTAAAAAGACTAGGAAAGGCATTAAGAATGGTATCTCAGAAGGTTTTGATCAAAAATCCTACAGGACTTCATTTGAGACCCGCCGGTATACTTTGCAAGGAAGCAATGCAGTACAAATCACTGATCACATTCAGATTCGGTGATGACAATACAGCCAATGCCAAATCCGTTCTTTCGGTTCTCGGAGCATGCATTAAGTGCGGAGATGAGATAGAATTTGTTTGTGAAGGCGAGGATGAGGATAAGGCTCTTGAAGCTCTTGTTGCTGTTGTGGAGAGCGGCCTGGGTGAGTGATCCTGGAATCAAGATTTTTTCAGCGGAGCGCATTGCTCCGCTGTTTTTTTATGAGTCCGGATATGCTATAATATGACGGAATATGTAATGAGTTTTGTTCGGAGGCAAAATGTCGGAACTTACCGTAATAGTACCCTGCAAAAATGAAGAGGAAGCCATTCCTCTTTTCTATAAGGAACTTGTAGCTCAGACCGCATTTCTCGAAAAGAGAGGAACCGAGCTTAAGGTGTATTTCATAGATGACGGCTCAACGGACAGAACCGTTGATGTGGTAAAGACTCTTCACGAGCAGGATGCGAGAGTTCACATGATCTCTTTTTCGAGGAATTTCGGAAAGGAAGCTGCGATGTATGCGGGGCTTCTTGCGGCCGCGGATTCCGACTATGCTGTGTTTATGGATGCGGATCTCCAGGATCCCCCTTCGCTTCTTGAAGAGATGTTTTCATACCTCGATCAGGGATATGATTCGGTTGCGACAAGACGTGTCACCAGAAAGGGAGAGCCTCCTATCAGGAGTTTCTTCGCAAGACGTTTCTATAAGCTTATGAAAAAGCTCTCGGATACCGAGATCATGGACGGAGCAAGGGATTACAGGCTGATGAGCAAACAGTACATTAAAGCCGTTCTGTCCATTACCGAGTACAACCGCTTTACCAAGGGCATATTCGGCTGGGTCGGATATGAGACCAAGTGGATCGATTTTGAAAATGTAGACAGAAGCGCCGGAAAGACCAAGTGGAATTTCTGGGGACTTGTTATGTATTCTCTCGAGGGCATCACTGCTTTTTCCACCAAGCCCCTCGTACTGAGTTCGCTTGTAGGTATTCTCTTTTGCTTTCTTGCTTTTGTGATGGTTATTTTCATCATTGTAAGAAGACTGGCATTCGGAGATCCGGTTGCGGGCTGGGCGTCAACCATGACGGTTATCGTATTTATAAGCGGAGTACAGTTTTTCTGCACGGGCATCCTCGGACAGTATATTGCCAAGGCATACCTGGAGGTAAAGGATCGCCCTCTGTATCTTAAGAATGAGAAAAACTGCTTCTGACGGGTGTTGATTGGCATGGCAAAAACGGTTCTGCTTATTCTTTTTTTGATAATTGTGGCATTTTTCTCGGGGAGGACCCTGATGCTTTTTTCCGCTCTCTTTACGAAAAAGAAAGCGGATGTCTTTACATCATTCTGCGCAGGCTCTTTAGTGATCCTGTGCGTTTCTTTTGTATCCCATCTTCTTACGATAACCCGTTCGGGACTTATCGCGGATGAAAAAAGTCTTGCCGGGATCATCATGGTCGTACTTATGACGGCTTCGTATTTTGCTTTCGTGGTCCTGACAGTTGTCATGGGAAAGACCAAGGATACGAAGAAGGAGAAAAGTAAGCCCGCGGGAAGATCAGCGGTTATTTTTGCAACCCTTGCCGTGATCGCGGTTCTTATCGCGGTATTTACGGTTACCTTCGGACTCCGGGTTAATTCCACAGGGGATGAGACTCTTGAGACTGTCAGGGTCTTTGTAAAAGGAAATGTGATGTATTCCATAGACCCTCTTACGGGAAGTCCCTATGCTGAGGGCGTTCCGATGAGATATAAGATCCTGTGCCTTACCGGATTATATTCCGTAATGAGCGCGGCATTCGGAACATCGCCCGAAGTTATCGTCCATAACATCATGCCCGCGTTTTGGTTCATATCGGGACTTTGTGCGATGTTTGCACTTTCCGGAAGCCTTTATAAAGGCAAAGAAAATGAGATCTTTAAGCGTTCGGTATTTATGATCTCCGTGATCCTGTTCACATATGCGGCAGATCTTTCATCCTATGCACAGGGCTTTTCCGTCCTTTCACAGATGTGGACCGGAACCGCCGTAAGGATCTGGGTCCTGATACCGTTTTTGCTTTATCTTTTATTTGAAAGAAAATACATCACCGCGCTGCTCCCTGTTTTATGCGAAGCATTTATCTGCAGGACACAGTACGGGATCGGTTTTTGCGCATGCACCTACGTGCTCTTTGTACTCTGCATGTTTGCGGTAAGGAGGTTCAAATGTTTAAAGGCCTCCTGACAGATTGCATGATCCATTTCAGGGAATGCATTGTTTTAAACGCTTCCCTTTTCGTATCACTTATAGCAGGGTACACGGTTCTTAAAAAGACCGGCAGGAAAACCGACGATCGTATTAAGGCGCTTCTTTTGCTTGCATGCATATCCTTTGTGCTTTTGATCTTCCCGGTGAGCGCATCCGTGATAAGGATCGTATTCGGAACATATTATGACGTTCCCGATATCTGGGGGATCATTCCTCTTATCCCTCTCGGCGGAGTCTGTGTATCCGCAATGGCGGGTGAACTTTTTAAAGACTTCTCCGGGGAGAAAAAAAGTACGGTGATCCTCTGCAACGCACTTCTTGCAGCGGCAGTGCTTATATGCGGGTCTCTCGGAACTCCGGAAGAGACCATGGCGGGAAGAAGTGAAAATGCTTCAATCGGTGAAGCGGAGGTTGCACAGCTTATCTGCGATCGCAGCATGGATTCAGGCAGCGCTTATGTCGTTCTTGCAAATGATGATATCACCGCAGCTCTCCACACGCTTTCCGCAGATGTCGTTACTCTTTACGGCAGGGATATGTGGGACGGAAGACTTACCAAGAACCGCCTCGGAACATATTCGCAGGAATTAAGACAGCTCAGGGACGATCTTCTTAAGATGGAAGACAACAAGTTTTATCTTGCTCCCGAAGTATGCAGGGAAGGCTTTTCATTCGGTGCGGATATTGTTGTGGTTCCCGGCGGGTGCGATCCGGCTTCTTTTGAGGCCGAAGGCCTTTACTATGAGGAATTTACCGCATCAAACGGCGAGAGATTTTATCTGGTTTACGGAGGTATTCTATGATCAGCGTAGTAATACCTGTTTATAATCTTGAAAATTATATAGAGCATACCCTTGATTCCGTGCTTGCACAGAAAATTAACGATATGGAGATCCTTCTTGTCGATGATATGAGTACGGACAATTCTGTTGCGACGATCAATAAGTATAAGGCCCGTCACATCGAGGCTCCGATCAGGCTGATAGAACCCGGGAAAAAGCTTAAGGCTCACGGGGCAAGAAACCTCGGCATAAGGGAAAGCGGCGGAAGATACATCGCGTTTTTGGACGGCGACGATCTCTGGAAAGAGGGAAAGCTCGAAAAACAGCTTAAGCTCATGGAAGAAAAGAATTGCGGATTTTCCTACACCGGATATGAATTTGCCGATAAGGATGCAAATCCCATGGGCAAGGTCGTAAGAGTTCCTTCCAAGATCACTTACAAAAGAGCGCTCAGGAACACTACGATCTTTACTTCGACTGTGGTTTTCGACACTAAGATTGTACCCAAGGAAGAACTGGTATTTCCGGATATCAAGTCCGAGGATACCGCACTTTGGTTTAAACTGCTCCGAAAGGGCTATAAGGCCTGCGGACTTGATGAGAATCTGGTTTTGTACAGGCGCACCGGCAATTCTCTTTCATCCGATAAGTCCGATGCGGCGCGCAGGATCTGGAACCTGTACCGCAAGTCAGAGGAGCTTCCCTTCCTCTACAGTTGCTTTTGCTTCATCGGGTGGGGATTTAATGCGGTTAAGAGAAGGATATAGGTGACAGTAGAAACTTCCCCTTGTCACCTATGGTATAATAAATTAGTTATGGATAAGCCGTTAGTAAGCATCGTAATACCTGTGTATAACGCCGCAAAGTACCTTGAGCGGTCGGTTGGCTCTGTCCGTAACCAGACTTACGATAATCTCGAGATGATCGCGGTGGATGACGGCTCGAAGGATGAGTCTTTGCAGATGTTAAAAGGCTTTTCTGCACAGGATTCCAGGATAAAGGTTATCTCCAAAGAAAACGGCGGATCGTCCTCTGCAAGAAATGCCGGACTTAAAGTCGCAACAGGCAAATATATAGGCTTCATCGATGCCGATGACTATATTGAGGCCGATATGTATATGAATCTGGTATCTGCATTGGAGAATGACTATGATGCGGATGCCGCCCAGATCCTTTCGTGCGAGGAGGATGAAGACGGTAAGCAGATCAAGGCTTTCGGTGAAGGGTTTGATATACCTGATTCTTTTACCGGAAGAGAATTTTTCAGAAGCCTTCTTCTGCATAAAGGTGATTCCTCGTTTTGCACGAAGCTTTTCCGGAAGGATTTCTTCGAAGGGTTTTCTTTTTCCGAAGGAAGACTGAATGAGGATTTTGAACTTCTGGTAAATATGAGTTCCTCGATAAGAAAGCTTCTGAATGTCAGAAAGCCCGGATATCATATAATCCTAAGAGGGCAGAGTAATACCAGAGGGACATACAAGCAGAGCTTTTACGAGAACGTAATGGAAAATGCGGATAAGATGCTGGAGCTTACGGAACGTAAATTTCCGGAGTATAAAAGGGAAGCGGTGCATTTTTATCTGATGCAGGCCATGTGGTTTCTGCTCCACGTCCCGTCCGAAAATATGACGAAAGATAATACGCTTTACACTTCGGTAATGAAGAAGGTTAAAGCGTTCCGTGGAGAGATCCTCACAGACAAAGACCTGTCGGGAAAACACAGGAGGAATCTGATTCTGTTTGCATTCTTTCCCGCAAGGCTGATCAAGAAGACACACGAAAGACTTAAGAAATAAGATGATTAGTAACGATAAACATTACAGAAAAGACCAAATGCTGGAGAGCACCAAGAGACTTATCAACTTGATGCTCTGCATGGGATGTATTGCACTGGAGATCGCAATCTTCGGTTTCCATTGGTATTTCCATTTCCAGCACAGCGTAGTTGAGCCTCTGAGAAATTTCTGGTTCAAGGGTCACGTTCTTGAGATCGCGATATACGGAGTTATCCTCCTTATGTTCTCCAACATGTACGGCGGAATGAGACTGGGATATCTGAAGAATTCCGAGATAGTTTTCTCCCAGCTGTTTGCGACACTCCTTGCAGGGATCATGATCTACGGAGAGCTTTCCCTTATGGCATTTCAGCTGTTTAAGCTTCCCTATTTCATATATATGGGAACCGAGCAGTTCCTTGTCGTTGTTATCTACATACCCATTGTTAATAAGATCTACAGGCATCTTTTCCCGCCGAGAAAACTTCTGATGATCTATGGCAGCAAACAGCCCGATGTTCTGACAGAGAAATTTGAGACCAGAAAAGACAAGTACAAGATCACCGACCGTATCGAGGTTGAGCAGGGATATGATGCGGTTGTTAAGAGAATAGAAGATGATTTCTCCACAGGTAAATGTAATGCCGTCGTTATCGGAGATATCACCGTTGATGAGAGAAAACAGATCGTAAAGTATTGCTACGGCAATTCGATAAGATTCTATCTGTTCCCCAAGATCGGCGACGTAATACTTACGGGTGCGGAGGAACTTCATGTATTTGATTCTCCGATCCTTCTTACAAGAGAGTACTCGCTTACGATCGAAGAAAGAGTTATCAAGCGTACGATCGATATAGTTTTCTCGCTGATACTTATCATCCTGACTTCTCCCCTCATGCTCCTTACGGCGATTGCAGTTAAGCTCTATGACCGCGGACCCGTTCTGTACAAGCAGATCAGATGCACGAGAAATGCGAAGCAGTTTCAGATCTACAAATTCAGATCGATGAAAGTCGATGCCGAGAGTGACGGAGTTGCAAGACTTGCAAGTAAGGGTGATACGAGGATCACTCCCGTCGGAAAGTTTATAAGAAAATGCAGACTCGATGAGCTTCCCCAGCTCTTCAACATTTTAAAGGGCGATATGTCTTTCATCGGACCCAGACCCGAGCGCCCTGAAATCATTGAGCAGTATGTCGAGATAATGCCCGAGTTTGCTTACCGTATGAAGGTCAAGGCGGGACTTGCCGGATTTGCGCAGGTCTATGGAAAATACAACACCACGCCCTACGACAAGTTAAAGCTCGATCTGATCTATATTGAAAAGTATTCGCTGATGCTTGATCTCAAGCTCATGCTCCTTACACTCAAAGTTCTGCTCTGGCCCGATTCGACCGAAGGCGTCGACAAGGAACAGATCACTGCTCTTAAGAATGAAAAACAAAACGGAACACGGGACGATTAAATGAAAGTATTATGGCTTTGCAATCTCATACCGCCTCAGGCAGGCGAGGTTCTCGGAATAACCGGCATTCCCAAGGAAGGCTGGGTTGAAGGACTTATGACGGCCATGGCATCAAAGGGCTCTGATGTGAGCCTTGCCATTGCATTTCCTGTTTCGGAAGAGCATGACGGCAAGAGGGGTTCTTTTGTAATTAATGAAACCTTTGAAGTTACCTTTTTTGCATTCCGTGAAGATACCGTTCATCCCGAGGTTTTAGATCCCGCTCTTGAGGGCAGGATGAGCAGGATCCTGGATGAATATCATCCCGATGTGGTTCACATCTTCGGAACGGAGTACCCTCATGCGCTTGCAATGGGAAAGGCCGCATGCGGCGATGATTTCCATTATCATCCCGGCAGGGAAAGAGTGCTTATCACTTTCCAGGGAATATGTGCAGCGGTTGCCGCAGATTATATGGCATGTCTTCCCGACGAGATCGTATCTTCCGCAACGTTTCGGGATACTCTCAGGAAGGATTCTATTAAACAGCAGCAGGAGAAATTCCAGGCAAGAGCCCGTAATGAACTTGAAGCTGCGGGATATGCGGGATTTGTCGGCGGCAGGACTTCTTTTGACAGGAAATGGGCCGGAAGGCTTGCGCCCGAAGCTAAGTATAAATATGCCGGAGAGGTTATGAGAGCAGTGTTCTATGAGCCTCTTCCCGGGGATATCACAAGGGATCCGAATACGATCTTTATATCCGGCGCGGATTATCCTCTCAAGGGATTCCACATTCTGCTGAGGGCGCTTATGGATATCAACTGGCCCGAACTTAAGGTAAGAGTTGCGGGACAGGACATCGTTTCCATGAATTCCCTCAAGGATAAAGTAAGGATCTCCGAATACGGCAAGTATCTCGGAGAACTGATAGAGCGCGGAAATCTTCAGGGCAAGGTAGAATTCCTCGGAAGGATCTCCGCGGAGCAGATGAGAGAAGAGTACTTAAAGTGCGGCATGTACATATGCCCATCCTCTATAGAAAACTCTCCCAATTCGATCGTTGAAGCTTCACTTTGCGAAGCTCCCGTCATTGCATCGAGAGTCGGCGGAATACCCGATATCATCGAAGATAAAAAAGAATGCCTTCTCTATGACTGCAATGCAAGAAAGCCTCTCGATGAAGTTGCTTCTTCGCTCCGTGCCTGCATCGAAGCGGTGATGGCAGACCCCGAAGCTGCGAAAAACAGAGCAAAGGCTGCAAGGCTCAGAGCTCTCAAGGAACATGATCCGGGCACCGTTGCGGATCAGATGACGGCTATTTACACAGAAATGTGCGGCAGAGATTCATGAAGATAGTCTTTGTATCCAATTATATAAATCATCATCAGATTCCCTTTTGCGAGGCCCTGACGGAAAAACTGGGCCCCGCGGGGGATTTTGTTTTTATCCAGACCGAAAAAATAGAGGAAGAAAGAACCTCGATGGGATGGAAGGATGAGACGCCGCCCTATGTGCTCAAGTCCTATGAAAGCGACGAGGTTCATGAGAAGTGTCTGAAGAAGATCATGGATGCGGACTGCGCACTTATCGGCTGGACTACCGACATGTCGCTTGTGATGCCAAGACTAAAGAAAGGCGCTCTCACTCTCAGGATAAGCGAAAGACTCTACAAGAAGAGTCAGCTCTATGCTTACAATCCCAAAGGGCTTATCGCCAAGTACTGGGAACATACCTCATTCAGAAAAGGCCCGGTATATCTCATGTGCGCCGGTGCTTATGTTGCATCCGATTACGGAATCTTCGGAGCATACCCCGGCAAGAAATTCAAATGGGGTTATTTCCCCGAGTTAAAAGAGTACGGAAACGACGACCCCGCCGATTATAAATCAAAACCCGGAGAGCCCGTAAAGATACTCTGGGCAGGAAGATTCATTGACTGGAAGCATGCCGAGAATGCTCTTTTTGTTGCGGGAAAGCTTAAGGCGGAAGCCATTCCCTATCATATGGATATAATCGGAACCGGTGAGATGGAAGAAGAATTAAAGCAGATCACCGCAGCCAAAAGACTTATTGAGAATGTAACTTTCACAGGTCCCATGACTCCGGACGAAGTCAGGACATATATGGAGAAAGCAGACATTTTTATCTCGACAAGTGACAGACAGGAAGGCTGGGGCGCTGTTATAAATGAAGCGATGAATTCATCCTGCTGCGTTATCGTTCCCGCAGAAGCAGGCGCTGTTCCTTACCTTATCGAAAACGGATATAACGGATATGTATTTAAATCCGATGATACGGACGAACTGGTATCATGCACCATGCAGGCTGCCAGATATCCCGACATCAGGAAAAAGCTCGGACAAAGAGCGTATGAAACCGTAAGATATACATGGAATGCGGGCTGCGCCGCAGAAAGGATCCTGCAGCTTATAGGTATCCTGTCGGATGCCTGGGGAATAGCAGATGATGAATGCGGAGTCCCTTCCAAATCAGTTCCCGCAAAGACAGTGATCCCCTGGGAGGACGGTCCCTGTTCGAGGGAAGAAGTCAGGGATGAATCCGTAGTTACCGAGGAAGCGCTGAAGTTCAGGAAAAGTGAAGAGTGGTGACACGGGTGAAACGTCCCCATGGCTCAATATGTATATAGCTCCCGGCCTGTGATCTGTTCATAGGCCTTTACTATTTCATCAAGAGGAACGCCCCAGTCCCTTTCCGGGGAGATGGAGTATCCGAAGGCCATGCAGATGAGCCTTCCTCTTACATCAAATACCGCAGAGCCGGAATCCCCCGGTCTTAATCTGAGTGATATTTCCGTCTGGTCGTGCGGTTCAAAGAATTCAAAATTTCCGTGCAGGTTGACGAGCTGTCCGTAAGTGTAATGAATTATGGTTCCGTCCCTGTCCATCTTCTCGATTCCGAGAGAGAGATTGTCTTCATCTTCGATCTTATCCCAGAAGGTCATATCGATATGAACGGTTGAGATGATATTTTCGTAGTTTTCCGGCATGGAAGACAGCGGCACCTTTATGACGGCAACGTCATAATCATCAGCACATCCTGCAACAGATGCCTTTGCGCTGTCTCCGCTGTAGAAATACACATCGCATTCTTTGGATGAGCCTATTACATGTCTGTTTGTGATGATGTATATGGAGTCTTCCGTGATCTCTGCAATATATCCCGAACCTGTCTTGTATGTTCCTGCGCTTTCCGGAACTTCTATATGAACGATCGTGGGCATTAAGTCTATGAGAGTATCTTCGAAATTCTGATTCGATATAAGTCCCGTATCATAAACATTTATCGCACCGATTATGATAGCATTTTCCCTGGAGATCTTACCTTTTCCGATGAGCCTTTGTATATCCTCCGCATCCATTACGTGAACGGTTACGTCTTCTGAAGTTGTAAACCTGCATGAATCCGTAACGGAAATTGTAAGAGGGTAATCCGCAGCTTCCGAAAGATCTATCTTCTCATCCGAGAAGACGATAAGATCCGTCAGATCGCCGTCTGTTTCATCATATGCGGATATGTGATCGGAGAGCTCCTCGCCGGAACCTGTCGCAATGTAGATATCATCATATACGGATAGGACCGGAGGTTTATCTGCGACAAAAGCAACTATGCCTCTTGAAAGGTTTCCGCTTGAATCAATTGCCGTGATGCTTGCCCGGTACTCTCCGGGATAATTGCATACGAGTGTTTCTTCTCCGCCCGGCCAGTCTCCGAATGTGAGAGTTATGTCTTTGTCCGCGTCTTTAATGTAGGCGATCATATCCGCAGGTACGATCTCTTTTCCAACGGGAATATATATGGTTTCATTTTTGAAGACAAATTCCGGTGAGACGGTATCTGTGATGGAGATGGTGGTGCTAAGATCCCTGCCGAAATACCTGATCCCGACATTGTATTCTCCGGGCCTTGATGAGTTGACTTCGCTCAGATCGGGCTTAATTATCAGTCCGGATACGGGACCGACTTCCAGATATGCAGATGCTTCCGAAGGCAGCATCTCGCCCAGTTCAAAGACCGGCTGCTCTTTAAGCGGCTTTGCGTTAAAAAGAAGAAATACAGAATAAATAAGCCCCGCAACAAAACATATTACGGCGCCTGTAAACATGATGAGTCTTTTCTTATTCAGTTTTCGTCCGGGCGGAATAAGAGAGTGTGCGGGATTCTTTATCTGAGCTGCGAACGAACTCAGCGTGTCGATTCCGGACTGTATCTTCTCTTTGTCCGAAAAGCTGAACTTTTTCATTTACTTAAAATATCTTGCAAGTCCCTGGGCAATCTGATATCTGCCTCTTTCGTTGTAGTGAACAAGATCGTCGTTAAGGAAGAAAGGGGTTCCTTCCTGATAAAATCCGAAATCATCGGTAAGGCTTAACAGTTCACATCCGCGTTCGGATGCAACCTGCGCGGCAAGATCACGATACGTCTGGAGAGGAGCGGAGTAATTCTCGATCGCCATCGCACCGTTTTTGTACATTTGTATGTATCCTGCTGAGAGGATGATGATGCGTGCATCGGGATATGCGTTCTGAAGATCCGTTATGATGCTTGTCATCGAATTGTAATAGTCATCCGCGGTGATGCCGCCGAAATAGTCATTGAGTCCGTACTCTACGATAAAGACGGTGTTTTCTCCCGTGCTTTCCGCAAACTTTGCACCTGCAAGCCTGAAGGAATTGTAGCTGTCAAAATGAGAGTAGTATCTGTCTATTTCCGAAACGTCTTCTTTTCCGATAAGGTAATTAAACGCATGGTACAGGGGCTTATGAGGGTTACAGACATCGGTCGAACTCATTCCGCCTTCGCCAAGGTTATAAATGGTCGCTCCCGTCATTTCTTCGAAAAAGGAAGACACTGCAGTCTCATCCCTGAAATTTCCGAAGATGGAATCTCCGAGGAAAACAACATTTGTTCCGGACAGATCCGCATATGAAGCATAGACTTCGTCACGCCTTGCTGACATTGCGATAACCGAATCCATCAGATCGTTTACGCTTCCCTGAACAAGAAGGTGGGACAGATCGAAGGTTGCAACGTCGTTTGCCATGAGATTGTTATATGTGCGTGCAAGGAGGGTGTCGGGAGATCCGTTTTCCCTGATGCAGTCGCTGTAAAGAACCCACTCTTCGAGAGGGCGGTAGTAAACGTGAATATTGGGGCACTCGGCGAATTTGCGGACGAGCAGGATGTAGGAAAGCCTTGCATCGTTTAACTCTTCGGGGGTGTATCCGTTCCAGACGGCCGCTCCGTCATCGGGGAGCATTACCGCAAATACGCTCGCGGGGTGCGTTCCTGCAAGCTGACAGAGGAAATCCAGATTATCGCGGAACAGATCCGTATTTCTGCAGGATTGGATATATGAAGAATAGGGATCGATACCGAGGATCAGATATGAAGGGAATTCTTCGTCACTTACCTGACCGAGGACATCCGTAAGGTACTTGCCGTACTGCCTTATCGAGGTGATCGTATAAGGTGAAAAGAAAGAATCATAAGCAAAATAGCGGGTAAAGAGGTCGTCCGATACGTTTGATTCATACATATATGCGAACAGGTCCTGGAATTCACCATCCACCGTGGTATCGAAAAGAACTCCTCTTGCCATATGCTCTATGGGGCAACGCATTGCCACGGGAGCGCTCTTTATGCCTTTTCCGGGCCTTATTACGAAAAACCACAGACAAAAGCCCAAACCGGCTATAATAACTGCCGATCCGAGCGTGATCAGAATTGTTTTAAAAGGGTGCTTTTTAGTTTTGTTTTCCGATGTTTTTTTCATATCTTACTATGGTATAATATCACTGATTGTGTACAAATATCTAATTATTTGTTTTATGGAGTGAAAATGGATAAGATTGCAGTTCTGATACCCTGTTATAACGAAGCACAGACCATCGCCAAGGTCATCGGAGATGTTAAAAATGTGCTCCCCGAGGCGGTCATCTACGTATATAACAACAATTCGACCGATGACACCGAGAAGATCGCAAGAGAGTGCGGCGCGGTAGTCAGAAATGAATACAAGCAGGGTAAGGGAAATGTTATCAGGAGAATGTTCAGGGAGATCGATGCCGAGTGCTATCTGATGATAGACGGTGATGATACCTATCCCCTTGAGAGTGCTCCCGAGATGGTTAAGCTGGTTCTTGAGAAGAATTCCGATATGGTAGTCGGAGACAGACTCTCATCCACATATTTTACGGAAAATAAGCGTCCCTTCCACAATTTCGGAAATTCTCTCATGAGATGGGGCATCAATTCTTTATTCAGAGCGGATATCAGGGATATCATGACCGGTTACAGGGCCATGTCCTATGATTTCGTAAAGACCTTCCCTGTTTTTTCCAAGGGATTTGAGATTGAGACCGAGATGACCATCCATGCTGTCAATTACGATCTTCAGGTTGATAATGTGGTTGTAGAATACAGGGACAGACCTCAGGGAAGCGAGAGCAAGCTCAATACTCTTCCCGACGGATTCAAGGTTATCCGTAAGATGATGTCTCTTTACAGAAATTACCGCCCCATGGAATTCTTCGGACTGATCGCGACTCTTCTTATGCTGGTTAGTCTTGTCTTCATGGTTCCCATCATCGGTGATTATGCGGCTACCGGACTTGTTCCCAGATTTCCCACTCTTATCACCTGCGGATTTGTATTCATGGCGGGACTTCTGGCACTCTTTACCGGTATGGTCCTCAAGGTTGTGGATTCCAAGGACCGTAAGGATTTCGAATACAGACTGACACGTATTCACGACAGACTCGAAAGCTCGAGAAATAATAAGTAATCCGGGGCTGATCAATATGAAAAAAGTAAGTTTTATTATTCCATGCTACCGTTCGGAAAAGACGCTTCCCGCAGTTGTGTCCGAGATTGAAACGACCATGGCGGGAATGGCAGACAGATATGATTATGATATTTTCCTCATAAATGATTCATCACCCGACGGGACCGCTCAGGTGATCGCAGGATTGTGTGAGAAAAATAAGCGCATAAAGGGACTTTCCTTTGCAAGAAATTTTGGACAGCACTCCGCACTCATGGCTGGCTTCAGATACTCCGACGGAGATATCTGCGTTGCGCTTGATGACGACGGACAGACTCCCGCAAATCAGGTGGGCAGACTGCTTGAGCAGATTGAAAACGGAGCTGATGCGGTTTATGCCAAGTACGATCATAAGAAGCATTCCGGATTCAGGAACTTCGGAAGCAGAGTAAATGACATGATGCTCCGCATAATGCTTTCCAAACCGAAGGAGCTTTTCGTATCAAGCTATTTTGCCGTAAAGCGTTTTGTCGTAGAGGATATGATCAGATATGAGAATTCGTATCCCTATGTTATAGGACTTGTGCTCAGGAGCACCAAGTCCATCGTAAATGTCGACATAGATCACAGGGACCGTATGGAGGGCACAAGCGGTTATACGCTTAAGAAACTCCTCGGTCTTTGGTTTAACGGATTTACCGCTTTCTCCGTAAAGCCCCTTCGAATCGCTACTTTTATCGGTGCGATCTCGGCATGTGCGGGTCTTTTGTACGGACTTTATGTAATAATCAGAAGACTTATCATGCCCATTCCGGAAGCTGCGATGGGATATGCGGCACTGATGAGCGCTATTGTCTTCTTCGGAGGAATGGTCCTTTTGATGCTCGGACTCATCGGCGAATACATCGGCAGAATATATATCAGCATGAACAATTCGCCCCAGTATGTGATCCGTGACAGATGGAATATTGATAATGAAAACTAAGAATAAAAAAATTTCCGGTTTTATATGTATTGCGATCTTGGGATTACTTCCTGTTCTTAGCGTACTCATAAGAAATATCATAAATCCGGCTCCCGTATCACTTCTTACAAGCCAGTGGAACGATGAACTGTTTTATTTTAAACAGGTAGAGTCGATAATCGATTACGGTTATCCCAGAGGATTCTACGGATTCAATGAAAGCAAGGCACTTTCCCTGAGCTTTGCCGCATGGAGCCCGGTTCTTGTCTGGCCCTGGGTTATCTTCGGAGCTATATTCGGATGGACTCAGAAAACCGTATTTATCTATAATCTTATAATTTATGTCATTGCGATGATCTCATTCGGAGTGCTCGTTAAGCCGAATGTAAAACAGACCGCGGTAATCTCCGTATGGTTTCTTTCCTTTTTCCTGAATGCAAGATACATCTATTCGAGTATGCCCGAGGTAATATGCTTTTCGCATCTTATCATCTACTGGGCACTGATGATCTCATATATGAGAGGCGGCAGGAAATCTGAGCTCGGAGGTGCCATAGTTCTTGCGGTTATCATGACGTTCATGAGACCTTATCTGATCCTGTTCCTTGTTTTTTCTCTTGTTGTGATGATCGTCACAGCGAGAAAAGAACGGAAGATCGTTGACATTGTTCTGGCCGCAGCAACATTCGGAGTTACGGGATTTATCTATTATCTGCTCAATCACTTCCTGAGCGCTGAATACCTGATGCCGTTTTTCTATACGGATTTCATTACGACATTTTTTACCGACGGATTCGGAGCGGGAGTTCATCACCTTTTCGGAACTCTGTACTACAAGGGCAGGGATTTCTTCGGATTCATGAAGGCTGCATTTACATCCGATTCCGCACCCGGAATATTCTTCTGGATCTTCCTTATCATGATGGTTCTTCAGTGTATCATGACGGTTATGGATCTTAAGAAGAAGGATAAGAGTAAGGAGTTTATCTCCGGTCTTTACATGCTCTTTGCGGACTTTGCATTTCTGATGGCGATCCTTCTCATGTACAAGCTTACCGAGGGAAGCAAGCACCTTCTTACTTTTATCATGGCGGGAGTTCTCGTAATGATACTTGATAAGAAGAAGGGACTTGTCTGCGGCCTTGTCATGAGTGCGGTTGTTATATATTTCGGCGTTTTCCATTGCATGGGCAATGATTACGATTTCGGAATCCCGACCAAGACCGCATCGACTGAAGCTGCCTACATGTACTGGGAGAATGCTTTCAGGGAAGGCATAGTACTTGATCTTTCCGATGTTCCGTCTTACAAGAATGCGATCATCTGGGAATTCAGGGATGATGTCGACGGTACATATGTCACCACCGAGTGGCAGATGCTCTACGCACTTCCTTCCGGAACCGGAATAAGCTGCTGCATGGATACAAGCGGCGGAAGCAGTTATACGGAAAAGAATTTCTACATGTTAAGATGCAGATATATCGCGGTTCCTTCGGGCGGCAGGGTTGATGATATGTGCCGCGAAGCGGGATATGAACAGATCGGCCGCGATGATGATCTTGTTGTATATGCAAGATACTGATCACATTAAGTATCGGAACCTGCAGGGTTGATATCATATGAGTTTTGTTCATCTCCATACGCATACCCAGTATTCGCTCCTTGACGGATGCAACCGTATCAAGGATTACGTGGCACGGGTTAAAGAGCTTGGAATGAACTCTGCGGCAATAACCGATCACGGCGTAATGTACGGCGTGATCGATTTTTATGATGAATGCAGAAAGCAGGGGATCAAACCGATTATCGGATGCGAAGTCTACGTATCTCCCGGCTCAAGATTCGATAAGACCACCCGTGACGACAGATACTATCATCTGATCCTTTTATGTGAAAACAATAAGGGATATCAAAATCTTTTAAAACTCGTAAGCCTTGGTTTTACCGAAGGTTTCTATTACAAACCCAGAGTAGATAAAGAGCTTCTCGAAAAATACCATGAAGGTCTCATTGCATCGAGCGCATGCTTAAACGGTGAGATCGCATCTCTTATCACGCACGGTCTCCGCAAAGAGGCATTTGATGCTGCGCTTGAATATAAGCGTATATTCGGAGACGGATACTTCTTTTTAGAGCTTCAGGACCACGGACTTCCCGAGCAGACTCTTGTTAATACCGAGCTTTTATCGATCTCAAAAGCTGCAAACATTCCGCTCATCTGTACAAATGACTGTCATTATACATATGCTTCCGATTCCGAAGCACATGATGCTCTTTTATGTCTTCAGACGGGGAGCCGTCTTATGGATGAAGACAGGATGCGGTATGTTCCCGGGCAGTTCTATGTCCGCTCGGAAGAAGAGATGCGTTCTCTTTTCAGATATGCTCCCGAATCACTTGAAAATACACAAAAGATAGCAGACCGCTGTAACGTAACGATCGAATTCGGAGTAACAAGGCTTCCCGATTACAAGGTGCCGGAAGGATTCGACAATGAAAGCTACTTAAGGCATCTGTGCGAAGAGGGACTTAAGAGGCGCTATGGGGATAAGCTCTATACTCTTAAGGATTCTTCCGGAAGGAGCCTTTCGGAGAAGCTGGATTATGAGCTCGGCGTTATCCGCGACATGGGCTTTTCATCGTATTTTCTGATCGTATGGGATTTCATTAATTATGCCAAGACCCATGATGTAAGCGTAGGTCCCGGAAGAGGAAGCGCGGCGGGCAGCATAGTTTCATACAGCCTCGGGATAACGGAGATCAATCCTGTTAAATACGATCTTGTCTTTGAGAGATTCTTAAATCCCGACAGAATATCCATGCCCGATATCGACGTTGATTTTGCGCCTGATAAGAGACAGGAGATGTTTGAATATGTCTCGCATAAATACGGTGAAAGAAACGTTGTACAGATAGTTACTTTCGGAACCCTTGCCGCAAGAGGCGTTGTAAGGGATGTTGCGAGAGTGATGGATCTTCCGTACTCTTTTGGCTCTGCCATATCGAATATGATCCCGAGGGAACTCGGTGTGACGCTCGATGAATCACTCGAAGAAGTTAAGGAGTTAAAAGCAGAGTACGAAAATGACCCGGATGTCAGAAAAGTCATCGACATGGCAAGAAAACTTGAGGGACTTCCCAGGCATTCTTCCACACATGCGGCAGCGGTCGTAATATGTGCCGATGAAGCCGATAATTTTGTTCCGCTTTCACTCGGAACGGAAGACAATATCCAGTCGCAATATACCAAGGAGCCGCTTGAAAAGCTCGGACTCCTTAAGATGGATTTCCTCGGACTGAGAAATCTTAAAGTCATCGAAGATACATTAAAAGCGGTTAAGGAAAGATCCGGCAAAACGATCGATTTTTCGAAGATGGATTTTGATGACAGGAAGGTTTTCGAATCTCTCTGGGAAGGAAATACCGACGGCGTATTCCAGCTTGAATCACGCGGAATGCGCATGTTCATGAGGTCTCTTAAACCTGAAAACCTCGACGATGTCATCGCGGGTATAGCACTGTTCAGGCCCGGTCCCATGAAGTCAATCGATGATTATATCAGGGGTAAGGAGGACAGATCGTCCATCAGATATCTGTGCCCCGAGCTTGAACCAATCCTGTCATCCACTTACGGATGCATCGTTTATCAGGAACAGGTAATGCAGATAGTAAGAGCTCTTGCCGGTTATTCAATGGGCAGGAGTGATATCGTGCGCGCAGCCATGAGCAAGAAAAAAGCTTCTCTCATGGAATATGAGCGCGATATTTTCATAAACGGAAATGCCCGTGAGATAGAAGAGGCAAGAGCAAAGGGAACGCCCGAAGATAAGCTCCCCAAGCCCGTTCCCGGCTGCATAGCAAACGGTATTAGGAAAGAAGTTGCGGAGAAGATCTACGCCGCGCTTATGGAATTTGCAAGCTACGGTTTCAACAAGGCGCATGCTGTATGCTATGCGTATCTTGCATACGAGACGGCTTATCTTAAATATCATTATCCTCTTGAATTCATGGCATCTTTAATGAATTCCGAGATCGGAAATCCGGGAAAGCTTTCGGGATATATTTCTGCAGCTAGGGCACTCGGGATTAAGATTCTTCCGCCCGACATTAACAGAAGCGGCGCACTCTTTTGCCCCGAAGGGGATTGCATCAGGTATCCGTTAAGTGCGATAAAAGGAATCGGCTATCCCGTGGTTGCCGCAATTGAAGGCTTCAGGGAAAGGGACGGACGCTTTAAGAATTACATGGATTTCCTGAAGAGGGTTTCGGGGTCGCAGGTAGGAACAAGAGCAGTGGATGCGTTTATCCGCTCGGGCGCTCTTTCCGAGATCGCACCCAACAGAAAGCAGTGCCTTGAGACTTTTGAAAGGATCATGGAATCTTTCATCGATTCGAAAAGAGGACAGATCGAAGGCCAGATGTCACTTTTCGATCTTCCCGCTGCAGATGCCGGTCAGATTCATGAGGATGAAAACGAAGGCCCCGGAATGGGCAGTCTTCCCGATGTTCCCGATTACGATTCGGAGACAAAGCTCGCTCTTGAAAAGGAGGTTCTCGGGATTTATGTCAGCGGTCATCCGCTTGATGACTGGCTTCCTCTTATCAAAAAATATGTCACCGCAGATTCATCGGATCTTGTTTCAACGGAAGATGAGGAAAGTACCGGTGATGATGAAGGTGAAAAGAACATCAAAAACGGCGACTACGTGACCGTTTGTGGAATAGCCCGAAACGTCACTCAGAGAACCACGAAAAACGGGGATCTGATGGCAACTTTCAGACTCGAGGATCTGACGGGTGAGATAGATGCTGTCGCATTTCCCAAGACTTATGAGAAGGCGGGTTCTTTTATCCGTGAGGATGAGAAGCTTTTCGTAAGAGGCAGATATGATGATACCGATGACAGAGGTGCGAAGGTCATTGCGATGGATGTGGTGACCTTTGAAGATGCCTCTTCTCCGGATTTCAGGGGCTTCGGGAGAAGAAGCGGTCAGAATGTGGGAATGCCCGTGCGCCCGAAGGCTTCTGAGGGCTCCATCCCCGCACACGGACTTTTCGTAAGGTTTTCCGACAGGAAGGCGTACGAGGGAGGTCTCGAGCTTCTCGAAGAAGCGCTTAAAATCTATCCCGGAGAGGAAAAATGCGTTGTATTTACGCAGGCTGAAAAGCAGCTGAAAGTCCTGGCGACGGGCGTTAATATTTCGGATGACCTTCTGAGCAGTCTTTATGTCATGTTCGGAAGGGACAATGTTGCCGTAAAATAAGCCTACTTAAACGATTAATTTACTTTGATTAGACGGCGGGCGTATGATAAAATAATACGGTACGTTCAGGAGGAATTTTTATGCTCAATAACAAGACAATCCTTATAACCGGAGGAACAGGTTCTTTCGGACATCATTTCGTTGATTATGTTCTGGCTCACTATAAGCCTAAGAAACTTATCATATACAGCCGTGACGAGTTCAAGCAGTTCAACATGCAGAACAGATACAGGGAGCATTCCGATGTTCTCAGATTCTTCATCGGAGACGTAAGGGATGCCGGAAGACTCCGCATGGCCATGAAGGGTGTTGATTACGTAATTCACGCAGCCGCTCTCAAGCAGGTTCCCGCGTGCGAGTACAACCCCAACGAAGCAATCCTCACCAATATCAACGGTGCGATGAATGTCATCAATGCATCGCTTGAAGCAGGTGTTGAGAAGGTTGTTGCTCTTTCCACAGACAAGGCGGTAAATCCCATCAACCTCTACGGCGGAACCAAGCTCGTATCCGATAAGCTCTTCTGTGCGGCTAATGCTTACGGCGGAGAAAACGGAACCAGGTTTTCGGTAGTTCGTTACGGTAATGTAGCGGGAAGCCGCGGATCCGTAATTCCTTTCTTTGAAAACATTATCAAAGAAGGCGGCAAGGAACTTCCCATCACCGATTTCCGTATGACCAGATTCTGGATCAGCCTTGAGCAGGGTGTTGAGCTCGTTATCAAAGCTCTTGAAGAATCTTCGGGCGGAGAGACATTCATCTCCAAGATCCCCAGCTTCAAGATCACCGATCTTGCAGAGGCAATGCTTCCCGGATGCGTGAAAAAAGAAGTCGGTATCCGTGAGGGCGAGAAGCTTCACGAGATCATGATCACCAGGGAAGATTCGCTTCACACCTATGAGTACGAGAAGCACTACATTATCTATCCTCACTACAACTGGTGGAGGGACAGGGATATCGTTCCCGGCGGAAAGCTGGTTGCTCCCGAGTTTGAGTACTCATCGGGAACCAATACCGAGTGGCTCAGCGTAGAGCAGCTCAGGGAAAAACTTCTTACCGATCTTGATGAGCATTGAGTAATTTTTGCTATTTTTTCATTGATTTAGAGCAAAAAACTATTTAAAATATTTGATTGGAAAAAATTAGTGGGGTTATTGCAATTACCCGGAGGCATATATGGCTAAGGAAGTAAAAACAATCGGCGTACTTACAAGCGGCGGTGACGCACCCGGAATGAACGCAGCAATCAGAAGCGTTGTCCGTGTTGCTCTTGCCAGGGGACTTAAAGTAAAGGGAATCAGAAGAGGATATCAGGGTCTTCTCAATGAAGATATCTTTGATATGCATTCTCATGATGTTTCCGATATCATCCAGAAGGGCGGAACCATTCTCGGAACCGCAAGATGTCTCGAGTTTAAGACTCATGAGGGACAGCAGATGGGCGCGGATATCTGTCGTAAGCACGGAATCGACGGAATGGTAGTTATCGGAGGAGACGGTTCCTACAGAGGAGCTCAGGCTCTTTCAAGACTCGGAATCAACACAATCGGTCTTCCCGGAACCATCGACCTTGATATCTCCTGCACCGATTACACCATAGGATTTGATACCGCAGTCAATACCGCTATGCAGGCTATCGATAAGGTTAAGGATACTTCCTCATCACACGAGAGATGCTCGATCATCGAGGTTATGGGACGTAATGCCGGATTCATTGCACTCTGGTGCGGAATTGCAAACGGTGCGGAGGACATCCTCCTTCCCGAGAAATATGACTTCGACGAGCAGAAGATAATCAACAACATCATCCTCAGCCGTAAGAAGGGTAAGAGCCACCACCTTATCATCAACGCAGAGGGAATCGGACATTCTGCATCAATGGCAAGACGTATCGAAGCCGCTACCGGAATCGAGACCAGAGCCACCATCCTCGGATACATGCAAAGAGGCGGATCACCCACTGCGAAGGACAGATATTATGCATCCATCATGGGTGCGAGAGCCGTTGATATTCTTATCGCCGGCAAGACCAACAGAGTAGTCGGATACAGAGACGGTAAGTTCATGGACGTAGACATCGAGGAAGGTCTTGCAATGACCAAGAGCATCGACGAATACGAATACGAAGTATCAAGACTTCTTTAATCCGGATTTTTACTGGTGACAGGGGGACGTTTCTCCTGTCATCTTTTTTAATCATCTGCCACTTAAAGCGGGGAACGGTAAATGATGGCAGTAAAGTCCCCGCATCACAGGGAGGAATCAGATATGAAGATCGGTTTTATCGGACTCGGAAATATGGGAGGAGCCATCATCGGCGGCATCGTTAAGAGCGGACTTTTCGCAGCCACCGATATTTACGGAAGCGACAAGTCTTCCGAAATGGCACAGACCGTTAAGGACAAATATCAGATAAATATCTGCAAGGACAATGTCGAGCTTTCCAAGAAGGTTGATATCCTCGTTCTTGCCGTTAAGCCCATCTTTGCTCAGGAAGTTATCAAAGAGATCGCAGTATCCACTCCCGAGCAGACACTTATTATCAGCATCATGGCGGGTAAGTCCATTGACTTTATCGAGAAGTGCTTCGGATCGAATAAGGCCAAGATCATCCGCACCATGCCCAACACTCCCGCACTTGTAGGAGAGGGATGCACCGCGATCAGCCCCAATGCCAATGTATCCGATGATGAGGCGGAGCTTGCTCTTAAGATCATGAGATCATTCGGTAAGGCATCGATCGTTCCCGAGAGACTTATGGATGCGGTATGCGCACTCAGCGGATCATCACCCGCTTTCGTATTTATGTTTATGGAGGCTCTTGCGGACGGCGCAGTACAGTGCGGAATGCCGAGAAGCCAGGCTTACATGTTTGCGGCTCAGACCGTTATGGGCAGCGCAAAGCTCATGCTTGAGACAGGCCGTCATCCCGGGGACCTTAAGGACATGGTCTCATCACCCGGCGGAACCACCATCGAGGGTGTTAAGACTCTTGAGGAAAAGGGATTCAGAGGTGCGGTCATCGATGCGGTTGTAGCAGCGTGTGAGAAATCTTCGAAACTTTAATATGCAATTTATTTCATCAACATCCAATGAAAAAATAAAACGAACAGCCCTGTATTCGCAGAAAGCATCCGCCAGAAAAGAGGACGGAGTATTCATAGCGGAGGGGACCAAGCTTGTGATCGAATCTCCCGGTGATATGGTCCGGGAGATTTTCATATCGGAAAGCTGTCTCGAAGAACTTGAGTCGGCAAAAGGCAGTCTTTGGGAAAGGTTCAAATCTCTATCGGCATCTCTTCCGGGCGATGCGGTCATCAAGGTATCGGACCACGTCTTTGAGAAGATCTCGAGCCAGAAATCACCCCAGGGAATGCTTGCGGTCATCCGGACTCTTTCTTATAAGAAAGAA